>NZ_SMMB01000437.1 GCF_009711365.1 Xanthovirga aplysinae
AAAAAATTAAAAGAAATTATTATGAAGAAAAATAGATTAAGTTTACTAATGCTGTTCCTCGCTATCTTTGCGATGAATGGTTGTGGTGATAAATTTTTGGAAGGATATGAGGATGATCCTGCCCGTCCGTTGGATGTTTCTGAGGGGGTTTTGCTTACCAGTGCTGAGGCTTTTACTTACTATGTAGCTGGAGATGATTTGGCACGTTATACATCTATTATGATGCAACAGATGTTAGGTAATGATCGTCAATTTCTTGCCATTAATAGATATCAGTTTGCAAGCTCAGATGTACAAGGTATCTGGGCTACTAATGGGTATGCAGGAGCATTGAATGACCTGAAGATATTAAGGGAAAAGGCTGTTGAAAGTGGGGCTAAGCATTATGAGGGAATTGCCAAAATATTAACGGTTATTAATTTAGGAATTCTAACCGAAACTTTTGGTGACATACCTTATTCTGATGCTTTTCTTGGGCAGGAAAATCTTACACCTAAATATGATACCCAAGAATCGATTTACGCATTAATGTTCAATTTATTGGATGAGGCCATTGCGGACTTATCTGGTGAAAGTGTAATTAAGGTTGGTTTTGATGATTTAATTTTTGGGGAATTAGAAGATGCAAAAATTGGAGCTTGGATCAAAACGGCTTATACCTTAAAAGCTAGGTATATGACACATTTGTCTAAAAAGTCTTCTTATAACGCCGACACCGTTTTAGAGGCCTTGGAGAAGGGAATTGCTAGTAACGCTGATGATGCTTTGGGGAAATTTGAAGTATCTCCGGCACAAGCAAACCCATGGTATCGTTTTACTGTGGTAGATAGAGCGGGCTATATTATGCAGTCTGGTTATATGTATGATGAAATGGAGGGTAAAACAGATCCACGAGTTTCATTATATAGATCAGAAGATATGGCTTCTATGCCTGTATCTGGACAATCTACTTCTGATCTTCCTTTGGTAACTTATAGAGAAGCTAAGTTTTTGGAAGCAGAAGCTTATCAAAGAAAAGGAGATTTAGTGAAAGCAGAAGAAGCATTCCAGGCAGGGATTACAGCTTCAATGACAGCTTTTGGTGTTGAGCAAGAGGCTATTGATACATACATCGCAGAGAATGGTACATTGGAGGAAGCTACAGCATTAGAGCAAATCATGTATGAAAAATATGTGGCTTTGTTTTCTCAGATTGAAGTTTGGACGGATTACAGAAGAACAGGTTTCCCTGCAATTACTGCCGTTTCTGATGGTGTGTTGAGTGGTAAAATTCCTGTTCGTCTGCCTTATCCTCAAACTGAATATCTGTATAATGCGGAGAATACTCCTGTATTGGAATTTCCGAATAACCTTACCCAAGAGCCTTGGTTTATGAAGGCTGAGTAGTGGAAAGTTAACTGATAATTAGAGTAGGCTGTATCAAAAGTCTGCTAAATAGAAAAAGGTTGTTCAAAAGAGCAGCCTTTTTTTTGTAAATTTGATTATGTCAAAGCAAAAAGGAAAGGTTATATTAAAGTCCTATAATTCAGGTCAGTTGTTGTTACTTCCTCCATCTTTGGAAGAGCTTATTTCTGAGCATCATCCGGTTCGTGTAGTTAATTAAATCTTTGATAGTATT
>NZ_SMMB01001237.1 GCF_009711365.1 Xanthovirga aplysinae
AGTTTTTCTAAACGCCAGTCTTAAAAATTAGACTGGCGTTTTTTTGTTTAAAAGGTTTCAACTTTTCTTTTAAATTTTAGCCATTTATTTTTGCCCCTATGCAACAAAAAGAATACTTCTTAAATCATCAGGCCCAAACCTCCCCATTTCCCTTGGGATTGGAAATTCACCATGCAAAAGGGATTTATCTTTATGATAAACAAGGGAAAGCCTATATGGACCTTATCTCAGGCATAGCGGTAAGTAATCTAGGCCACAGTCACCCAAAAGTAGTTAGTAGTATCAAAGATCAACTTGACCGGTATATGCACATCATGGTTTATGGTGAATTTATACAAGACCCTACCGTAAAGCTGGCAAAAAAACTCTCAAACCTGCTTCCTGACCCAATTAACAGCATCTATTTCGTAAATTCCGGAACTGAGGCCAATGAAGGTGCCCTTAAACTCGCAAAACGCATTACGGGCAAACCTGAAATAGTTTCTTGCTATAAATCATACCATGGTAGCACGCATGGTTCACTCAGCGTTTCAGGGAATGAAACCAAGAAAAATGCTTTCCGTCCCCTTCTTCCTGGAGTTCGATTCATGAGATTTAATAATGAACAGGATTTAAAGCTGATTACAGATAAAACTGCCGCTGTAATTGTGGAAACCATTCAGGGAGATGCCGGCATCAGGATCCCTGCTAGCAGCTACCTAAAGAAATTAAGACAACGGTGTGATGAAACCGGTGCCCAGCTTATTTTAGATGAAGTTCAAACAGGGTTTGGGCGAACAGGCACCTTATTTGCCTTCGAACACTATGGTATTGTGCCAGATATTCTCACTATGGCCAAGGGAATGGGCGGCGGAATGCCATTAGGCGCTTTTGCTGCTTCCAAAGAAAAAATGGATCTCCTCACCCATAATCCTATGCTTGGTCATATCACTACATTTGGAGGACATCCGGTGTGTTGTGCTTCTGCTTTAGCCAACCTTGAGGTTTTAATAGAGGAAAAAATAATCGAAAAAGTAGAAGAAAAAGGAAACTTATTTCATCAACTACTCAAAGACCATCCACTAGTTAAAGAGGTTCGATATAAAGGATTGCTATTTGCCATTGAACTAGAAACTGCTGAAATCGTTAACCAGGTGGTTCAAAACTGCCTGGAGGATGGCTTAATTAGCTTTTGGTTTCTATCTACCCCAAATGCTTTCAGAATAGCTCCACCACTAACGATAAGCAACGGGGAGATCAAGAAAGCCTGTAAGATCATTGTCAAAGCAATGGACAAAGTTAATGGAGAATGAATTGCGTAGTGTTTCTCTTTTCGCCCCTAATATTCCCTTATTTTCTTCCTCTTCCCAAAAATACAAAAGCTCCGAAGTATGAACTTCGGAGCTTAGAATTCAAATTGTTTTATCAATTCAGTGTATCTGAATTTATTTCACTTTCTCAACAATTGCCTTAAAAGCTTCTGGGTGATTCATTGCTAAATCAGCCAAAACCTTTCTATTTAATTCAATTTCGGCTTTCTTAAGACCTCCCATTAATTGAGAGTAAGACATACCGTGTAATCTTGCTCCAGCATTAATTCGCTGAATCCAAATTTTTCTGAATTCTCTTTTCTTCTGCTTTCTGTCACGATAAGCATAAGTAAGACCTTTTTCTACAGCATTTTTAGCTACTGTCCAAACATTACTTCTTCTTCCGTAGTAACCTTTGGCTAATTTTAAAATTCTTTTTCTTTTTGCTCTTGACGCAACTGCGTTTACCGATCTAGGCATAATTAAATTTCGTTTTTGATGATTGGTGACTACAAAAATGAGTACTTAAAACCAATAATCTGGTGAACAATAAAACCTTTTAACAAAAAAGATAAATTACTAAATTGACTACAATCAGAGGTTAAGCATGTTTTTCACATTTGGCTCATCCGACTTGTGAACAAGTCCCATGTGAGTCAAACCTCTTTTCTGCTTAGTCTCTTTTTTTGTCAGGATATGGCTTTTGAAAGCATGCTTTCTTTTGATTTTGCCAGTACCTGTCAACTTAAATCTCTTCTTTGCTCCTGATTTAGTTTTTACTTTAGGCATTGTTGATTTATTTATGAATTAAAAACAATTGCTACTACTTTTTACTAACCTTAGGGGCTAAAAATAAGAACATCCGCTTTCCTTCGAGTTTTGGTAATTGCTCTACTTTAGCGTATTCTTCCAGCGCCTGGGCAAATTTTAACAACAAAATCTCCCCCCTTTCCTTAAATACAATCGTTCTTCCGACAAAATGCACATAAGCCTTAACCTTGGAACCATCTTTAAGGAAATTTTGAGCATGTTTCAATTTAAAATTAAAATCATGATCATCTGTATTGGGACCGAACCGAATCTCTTTAATAACTGTTTTCTGAGCTTTAGCTTTAATTTCTTTCTGCTTTTTCTTTTGCTCATACTTAAACTTCGAGTAATCGATCACTTTACAAACGGGTGGATCGGCTTTTGGAGAAATCTCCACAAGATCTAAATTCTGTTCCTGGGCTATTTTGAGGGCATTATCCAATCGATAGATACCTACCTCTACATTATCACCTACAAGACGCACTTCTGATGCTGTGATCTTTCTATTCACCTTATAAGGCTCTTCGACTCTACCTCGAAAAGGCCTTCTTCTTTGTTTGCTAATTTTTACCTCCGTTTTTAAGTTAGAAAATCAGTTTGCAAATATCGGGAATATTTTATTTAATCAAAATATTCTAAATTAAATAAGAATTAAAAACATGGGATAAGTTTTAATCCCGTTTTATTCATTCTAAAAAGAAATTCACGGTTCCCGATATTATTCAAACTCCTATAAACTTTTATTTGCTTCTTGCTTAAATGTATCTATGAATTCTTCCACGTTCATGGCACCTAAATCACCTTGTCCATGGCGTCGAACGGAAACTTTACCTTCCGCCGCTTCTTTTTCTCCAACAATCAACATATAAGGGATTTTCCCTACCTCTGCATCACGAATCTTCCGACCAATTTTTTCATCACGGTGATCCACAGCTCCCGATATTTGCTGCAATTGAAGCTGATTAAACACCTTTTCTGCATATTCTCTATATTTTTCTGAGATTGGGAGCACTGCAACCTGGTCAGGAGAAAGCCATAAAGGGAAATTACCCGCACAATGTTCAATCAATACCGCAATAAAACGCTCCATTGAACCAAACGGTGCCCGATGCAACATGACAGGCCTGTACTTCTGGTTATCTGCTCCTACATATTCCAGTTGGAAACGCTCTGGAAGACTGTAATCCACCTGAATGGTTCCTAGCTGCCAACTTCTTCCCAATGCATCTTTCACCATAAAATCCAACTTCGGTCCATAAAAAGCCGCTTCTCCCAACTCAACAACAGTTTTCAAACCCTTTTCTTGAGCAACTTTTTGTATGGCACCTTCTGCCTTCTCCCAAGCTTCTTCCTCACCGATATATTTTTGTTTATTCTCAGGATCCCGCAATGAAACTTGAGCGGTATAATCCTCAAACCCTAGGGCATTAAATACATAAAGCACTAAATCGATGACCTTAGCAAACTCCTCTTCTACTTGATCGGGACGGCAGAAAATATGGGCATCATCTTGCGTAAACCCTCTTACCCGAGTCAAACCATGTAATTCACCGCTCTGTTCGTATCGATAAACGGTTCCAAACTCCGCCAATCTGACCGGTAAATCCTTATAAGACCTTGGTTTGGCCTTATAAATTTCGCAGTGGTGAGGGCAATTCATTGGTTTTAACAAGAATTCTTCCCCTTCATGTGGAGTATGGATCGGTTGAAAAGAATCTTCTCCATATTTCTCATAATGGCCAGAAGTAATATACAACTCCTTATTTCCAATATGAGGAGTAACCACCGGATCATACCCAGCCTTTTGCTGTGCAACTCTTAAAAAAGATTCTAACTTTTCCCTTAAACGAGTACCTTTAGGTAACCACAATGGTAAACCCTGCCCTACCTTTTCAGAAAAGGTAAACAATTCCAATTCCTTTCCTATTTTTCTATGGTCCCTTTTTTTGGCCTCCTCCAGAAGTACCAAATATTCCTTCAGCTCTTTCTGCTTAGGAAAAGAAACCCCATAAATACGGGTAAGCATTTTTCGCTTCTCATCCCCTCTCCAATAGGCTCCCGCAACATTGGTTAATTTTATCGCTTTGATAAAACCTGTATTTGGAATATGCGGGCCACGGCATAAATCGACAAAATCTCCCTGTTGATAAAAAGTAATGGACCCATCTTCCAAACCATCTATCAGCTCCAACTTATATTCGTCCCCCTTTTCAGTGAAATAAGAAATGGCATCGGCCTTAGAAACCTCTTTTCGACTATAAACATTTTTGTTTTTAGCCAGCTCAGCCATCTTCTTTTCTACTTTATCAAGTTCATCAGCGCTAAATTCCTTTTCCCCAAAATCAACATCATAATAAAAGCCATTATCGATAGCCGGACCAATACCAAATTTCACTCCAGGGTAGAGCGCCTCCAGGGCTTCGGCAAGCAAGTGTGCTGATGAGTGCCAAAATGTGGATTTTCCCTCTAAATCTTTCCAGGTTAATAACTGAACTTCAGAATCCGAAGAAATAGGGCGATTAGCATCCCATACTTCCCCATTCACCTTAGCGGACAGAACATTTCTAGCTAAGCCTTCACTTATACCTAGGGCAATCTCGTGGCCACTTACCCCTTTGTCATATTCCCTGACAGAACCGTCAGGTAAAGTAATCTTTATTTTTTCTACACTCATTACTACTGCTATTGCAAATCTATTTTATTCATTTTCAGTGGTTGAAGGACAGGAGTAGCTTCTTTTTTCTCCTTTTCTTCCCTCATTCTACGCAAATATGCAATTTTTCTTTTAACTTTTCTTAACTCCGACTTTGCTAATTCATCCTTTGGGTTCAAGCTGATAAGCTTCTCATAGGCATAAACCGCTTCTGAATATCTTCTTTTTTCATCAAATGTGCGGGCCTTCAGCAACCAGGCTTTTTGCGAATTTGAGTCAAAGTTTATTACACGGTCAGCATACCAAAATACAGAATCAAATTGGGATCTTTTGAAAAAGATCTCTCCTAAAAAATTATAAGCTTTGAAATAAGAACTATCCTTCAACAATATTCCCTTTGCAACCGACTTAGCACTATCAATCGCACCCAATTCTCTCAATATCAAGGCTTGTTGATAGGAAGGATCAAGGCTTTCGGTTTCATACTTTTGTTGGATTTTCAGAAAAAAAAGGGCACTATCCACCTTTTTTTCATTTAAGTATAAATCAGTTAAAAATGAAAAACTCCCCGCATCATTTGATCCTTTCAAGATACTTTCTACAAATGATTTCTTTGCCTTTATACTATCTCCCTCCGCTAAAAATATTCGGCCCTGCTTAACAAAATTTTCTGCAGAATATGGAGCCAAATCAATGGCCTTATTGATATATACTTGAGCCTCTGACAATTGGTTACTGGAATAAAAAATATCTGACAACAGGGGATAAACACCTGATGGGATAACTTCTTTCCGTTTTGCGATTGCCAAAGCCTTTTGAGCTTGTTCAGAGGCTTCCTCAAAATCCTGGGTGGAATAAAAGATCTTTGCAAGCTGCACATAATAGTTTGGTTGCAGAGAATCCAGGGTTATGGCTCTTTTCACCTCTTTTTCTGCTGCTGTAAACTTTTTAAGTTTAGTTAAAACCAATGATTTTTTGTAAAATCCATCAGCATTTGCAGGATAATCAGCAGTTATTTTTTCAAGGTAAGCTAGAGAAGCTTTATTCGATTTGTCTTCATTTTTTAATTTTTCCGGAATTTTTTCATTTGAATATGGGCTTTCACAAGCCAAAAGTCCAAAAAAGGCCCCAACCCCAACTATTACAGATAGTAAACCATGCTTCATGCATCAAAAATAATTCTCTCAATCCAGAAAGCAAAAAGAAGAAGGATTTATGGGACTAGAAATAGAAATTATGGCCTAATTGAAGATCGTAACAAATCACAATTGGAAAAAAAATTTTAGTCCTTATGAAAAAAGAACAGAATTACTGGATCGAGTTAAGAGAAACTTAATCATTTACCATTAAAACATGATTTAAATTAAACACTCTTTTTATGACTTAGCAATAATCATTTTACGAGTAGTTTATAACGCTTTTCCAATGGTAATTGCTGAACTTTTTTCCACATTTAAAAACCGTGAATAGTTTTACTTATCGGTTATAAACGGAACTGAAGACTTAATTTCACCGCAAACCTATTTGCATCAGGACTCTCAAGATAATTTAAACGATGAAAGAAATCTACCCTCAAAACTTTAAAAATATTTTCTACACCATAACCCACTTCCAAATAAGGCATTTTTCCTAATCCCTGAGGATTAAAACCCGTAGAGGAGGTTAAAGCCATATTGGCATTTCTATCACTTAAAGAACCATATAATGCATTAACTGAGCCCACCAAACGCCAGTTTAGCCTTCTTATTAATGGAACTCTATTCAAAATAAATCCTTCAAAACGATGAGAGTATTTAAATGAAACATATTGATCACTGGCAAATTCCATAGGGTTCATAGTATTAAAGGCCCCATCTGCCAAAAATGGGGAATCATTACCCAAATGATTCTTCAACAAAGGGTAAGGTAGCTGTCCAAAAATCTTTCCAGCCGTTAAACTATAGGTTCCTTTTCCCAAGACTCCTAAGGATAGATTTTGTTGAATATTTAAACTTATTTTATGATAATCAAAGTCGCTCCCTAGAATATCTTTTAAACCAGCGGTATACATCAAAGTAAAAATCGGCCATCTAACCTGCCCGTAAGCACTTCGTTTATTCTGATTATTCATTACGTACTTTTCACCTTTAGCATACCGCAATGCCACAGTTACTTCGGAAGTAGTAAAATCGGATAAAGTATCATAAGGAGCATCCCCTACTGGACTCAAATAGCTAAAATCATAGAGTGGTGTATTTTCCGTATGCTTAATTCCTATTGTACTTATTAAACCTTTAGCCAATTGGGCCTGAAAATTTAACCCTGTTTCCTGCTTATATAAGGGTGCATTTAGATTCCCTAAAAAATTAAATGTATAAAAAAGAGGATTTTGCTCTTCTACTACTTCGGAGTTTTCCAATGAAAGTTGGGAAAGGTCATTTTTGTGGTATGCCCCGACACTGATCCAGGGATAACGATTTATCACATAATCCGCATTAGCACCGTACTTTAATTTGTCATCCTTAGTACCATAAGCCATATAACCTTTAAATGTCCACCGACGACTAAATTCATCATTGGTTCTAAATGCCAATCGGAATCGATTACCTTCGATATTATTATAGGAATACAAGCCCAAATAGGTGCCTACATCAATTTTGCCAACCTTTTTGTAACCACTAAACAAAATATCTCCAATAATTTCATAAGCACGTACCACCGGAAGAGAACGGATTGTGTCAATCATGGCATACATATGCTGGTCTTGCTTAGTAAGGGGCTCATGACGTCTCTCTTCCCAAAATTGGTCATCGGATTCCGAAACATCCTCTGATAGCAGTAGTGGGTTGGAATAAAATTTGGCCTCTTTTGGTTGATCGATTTTAAAATCCCTATTAAAAACTTCAAAATTAGCCACCATACCTGGTGAATTTTTGGTAAGCTCACTGGCTTCAAGCCTTAACCTTGTTTTTAGGGGTAGAGAGGGATGAATAGACGTAGATTGGAGTTCCTGATAAACTTCAATAGTTTTAATAAAATTAAGATTGGCATTCTCTCCAACTTTCAAATCTACTTTTCTTAAGGCATAATTCTCAGCCGATATCCACATCGTCCCTTCAAAAGCTAAATCTTGTTTTCTTTTTGGAGTCAAAGTAATTTCATAACATAATTCATCATCCAAATAAAGGCTATCCATTAGGATATAGTCGTAAATCATTTTACCACCACTGGCGATAGGAGATACAAGATCTTTTCCCAAAAGGCCTATTCTGTTATGGTAAAAATTATAGTCCTGAAAAGATGATCCCACCATTTGAGTAAGCATATTACCACCCTGTATACCCACTCCTGTTAATTTACTTTTTAAAATATGTTCCGTCTTCTGTTTCGGATTATTTTTAAAATATACTCGACTAAGACTTTCGGAAAAAAACACAGGAAGGGCAGATTGATCTCGCCCTTCGTTTACACCATCAACTTCATTGACCGCCTTAATGATTTTAGCTACTGCTTTTTTCTTTTTAAGCTTATCAGAAAGTTGGTTTACGGCAACCTCAATTTTACTATAACTCTCGCATTCATAAGCCTTTAACCCATCTGGATTGTTCGCTTTTTTATTTTTAATGACCTTCTTTAAGATTGCATAAGCGGGGTCTTTTCCAGCTACTACCACCACTTCATCCAAATTTTTAATATCAGGTGATAAGGAAATATTAATGACCTGGGAAGTTCCCTTCTTTATAAACCTCTTTTGGGTCAAATATCCCATATAAGAGATAACCAAAGAATCGGAAGGGGGCGCATCAACAGTCAAGGAGTAGTTTCCATCTAAATCAGATGAAATTCCAGTGGAAGAATTTTGGAATAGTACATTTACAAAAGGAAGTGGTTCACCTGATTTAGCATCGGAAATAATTCCAGAAATTTGAGTTCTCTGTCCATACGAGAAAATCGGAGCTCCCATCAAAAAGGCAAGAACCCATAGCTTTCCCTTCTTTTTGAACAAAACCTTCAACCCTTCACCCACAATACTCCTCAAATTCTACCCTTTCTTTGTGTGTAATCTTACTTCTTTCTTAAATTTTATTTAGAAAAAGAATTGGTTAAATAAACGTTTAAAGAACCCAAATTATTTTCTTTAACCTAGGTATTTAGCTTTCACTTAAACTGGCTTCTAATTGATAAGTTTTGGTTTTCTGTCCCCACACAGAAGATCATTTCCTTTAATTTTTTATTCAGCCTCTTTTCGGAAATATTTCCTCTATACCAGTATTTTTATAATATCTACATCTTAATAGATTCTTTTTCCCCCATAAACTTTGGTTGTTTTTTGGTAATAAAGATATCAATAACGGCTTTAGGCCGGGCCATTACCTCTCTAAACCTAACCTTAAATGAATTAGAAATTGGATGGTCCGGAGAATACACATCTGCCTTCATTGAATAGTTGTCACTTATGAATAATGCCCGGTAACTATGAAATTCTTGTGTAATAATGGTTACGTTCTTTTGTCCAAATATCTCTTTACACCGAACGATTGAATCCAAGGTTCTCAAACCCGCATAATCCAATGTTATAAGCGTATCAGGGACTCCTAATTCCATCAACGCCTTCTTCATATCTATTGGTTCATTATAGTAGCGACTACGATTATCTCCACTTAGAATAAAATGCCTGACTTTCCTTTTTTGGTATAATTCTGCTGCAGCTTCTATCCTTTGATAGAAAAATGGGTTAGGCTTTCCATTAGTCAGTCTTTTACTTGTACCCAGTACCAAAGCCACATCATGATCAGGAAGTTTGTCAACATCATTATACACCTGATCTCTTGTAGTTAGCACCACCCACAAATTAGTAAATAAAGCAAAACCTACAATTAGTGAAATTGCTAAGAAAAGTAGCTTAAACCCAGCTTTTATAATCATATGGAAACAGATTCGATCTTGTAAAATATCATTTGCTGAATGATTATAGGTAGCAAGGACAACAGTAAAAGCATAACAAGGATTTTTTTGATTTGTTATTCAACCATATTTAGTTCCAATTGTGCTGCTGTTTCTTTGTCCAATCCTCCTCTTGAATGGAATTCTTGTTCTATAATATCCACCCCTTTTATTACCTTTCTGTACCACCCCATAAGTACCTCTTTTTTTTCCTCCTTTGTCAACGACCAATTCACGGAAGATTTCCTCAATTTATGAACCAAATCATACATACTCATAGATGCACTTACAGAAATGTTAAAACTTTCCGTGAAGCCATACATGGGAATCTTTATTTGCCCATCTGCATTTTCAAGAGCAAAATCACTTAATCCTGTCAATTCAGTACCAAAAACAAGTGCAATTTTTTCCTCTCCAACTTCAAACTTATCTAACTCCAGGCTTGATTCTTGAGGGCTTGTTGCATAAATCTTGTACCCATGTTGTCGTAGATAACGATAACATTCAGGTGTATTGAAGTCAGAGGAGTTATATTTTTTAATATTAACCCATTTGGCGGCTCCCATTACCACCCTGGGGTTTAAATTATATTTATACTGATTTTCGATGACATGAAGATCCTGTATGCCAAAACAATCACAGCTTCTAACTACCGCACTAGCATTTTGGGGCTGAAAAACATCTTCCAAAACAATTGTAAGGTGACGTGTTCGCTGTTTAAGCACTTCCTCAAACTTCTGTTTTTTATTTTCAGTTACATATTGTCCTAAGAAGGCAAACAATTGCTTATCCCTATCCCTTTCTGACATTCAACTTAATTTTTAAAAAATATTGTTTCGCCTACTTCTGAAATAAATAACAAATGCCATAAATCAGAAAAGCGATGAATTTCACATTCTATAAATTTCAAGAGAATTTAATCAATATCTCTTAGGGGATCCCAGATTAAAACAAGCCTAATTGATCTGGAGAATTTATTTCTTCCAATTCTTCTTGTCCATTCCCAGCATTTTCTTCCGATTTTTCAGCCTTTTTACTCTCCAGCAATTTTATTTTATTCACCTTCTGCAGAGCCAGCTTATTCCCCATAGCTTTCCAACCTTTTACATCAATTAATAAATCTAGGTCATAAACAGTTGTTTCTTTTTCCTTACTACCATTCTTGGTATAGGTAATTTCCACCTGTGGTTGATTTTCAGTTGAAATAATGGACAACTTAGACCCTCTTGCTTCACTAATAAAAGGAAATCGCTTGCTTAAAGTGCTGGTTTCAATTTTAAATCGCTTCACAAAGTGCACTTTGGTGGCTCCATCATAATATATAGTGGACAACACCATTTCCGGATCAAACTTAGTAATCAACTGGATATCTTTTGATTCATAACGGTTCGTTAACTCAAAATCCGTCATTTCATAAGAACCATCTGTATAAACGACAAGAATTCTATCTTCATGATGGTAACTTCCCAGATAATCTCCTCTCTCTTCCCTATTCAAACGACCAATGGTAGCATCATACCAAATATCCAACCCTCCCAATGTAGAGCCTCCCGCTTCCTTAAATTGCACCTTCTTCACTGGGTATTTAGTTACCAAATTCCCTCCTGCCGATCGTCCCTTTATATCCAGGTCTTTAAAATCATATTCAATCACCTTTTTTCTAGCTGAACTAGCAGGAGTAAGTGTAACCTGTAACTTTTCAGCTTCCCCATTTGCATTAGGGCTAAAATACATCAATTTGGAACCCTTTTCGCCTTTGGTGATATCGTATTCCTTATCCCGGGTCATGGAAAGCACCTGAAATCGTTTAGCTAAAGTACGGCCAGATTTACCATCCAAATAAACCGCATTATAAACCATACGCTCGTCATTCTTTTTATAGACGGCAGCATGAATAATGTTTTTTCCCACAAAAACCTTATCCGCAATTCGGGTAACTACATATTTTCCATCTTTACGGAAAACGATAATGTCGTCAATATCTGAACAGTCCGAAATAAATTCGTCCTTTTTCAACCCATAACCTATAAAACCTTCTTTTCTATTGATATAAAGCTTTTGATTATTGGCCGCCACAACAGATGCAGCAATGGAATCGAACGCGCGAATTTCAGTTTTTCTTTCCCTTCCTTTGCCATACCTTTCAAGAAGGCCCTTATAATAGGCAATTGTATACTCAATTATATTTTCCAGATTATACTCCACTTCGGCCAGCTCATCCTGTAATTTCCGCATGAGTTCGTCTGCCTTAAAAGTATCGTATTTGGAAATTCTCTTAATCTTAATTTCTGTAAGTCGAATGATATCCTCTTCGGTGATCTCCCTATAAAATTCTTTTTTATAAGGATCCAAACCTTTATCGATAGTTTGCAAAACTGCCTCCCAAGTTTCACATTCCTCAATATCTCTATAAATCCTGTTCTCAATGAATAACTTTTCCAAAGAAGAAAATAAAAGCTTTTCCTTTAACTCCCCTTGTCGAATCAATAATTCCTGCCGCAACAACTCAACAGTTTGCTGAGCCGAGCTTCTTAACATCTCATTAACCGACATAAAGACAGGTTTCTCATCTATAATCACACAAGCATTTGGTGAAATAGAAACCTCACAATCGCTAAAGGCATAAAGGGCATCAATGGTGATATCGGGAGACTGACCTGGAGCCAGGTATACCAAAATTTCAACCTCACTGGCCGTATTATCTACTACCTTCTTTATTTTGATTTTTCCTTTATCATTTGCCTTAATAATGGAATCAATAAGACCAGTAGTGGTGGTTCCATAAGGAATTTCTTTAATGGCTAAGGTCTTACTATCAAATTCTTCGATTTTAGCACGAACTTTTATTTTGCCCCCTCTAAGGCCTTCATTGTAATCGCTAAAATCTGCTGATCCACCGGTAGGAAAATCGGGAAAGATCCTAATGTTTTTCCCTTTTAAAGAATCAATGGCTCCCTTAATTAGTTCACAAAAATTATGAGGAAGGATTTTTGTAGAAAGCCCTACGGCAATCCCTTCCACTCCCTGAGCTAATAAAAGAGGGAATTTTACCGGCAATGTGACCGGTTCCTTCTTTCTTCCATCATAAGAAAGTTGCCAATCGGTAATTTTTGGGTTGAAAACTACTTCAGTAGCAAATTTAGATAATCGAGCTTCAATGTAACGGGGAGCTGCCGCTCCATCCCCTGTACGGATATCTCCCCAGTTTCCCTGCATATCGATCAACAAGTCTTTCTGGCCAAGGTTCACCATTGCATCTCCAATTGAGGCATCACCGTGTGGATGATACTGCATGGTTTGCCCAATAATATTCGCCACCTTATTGAAACGTCCATCGTCCATTTCTTTCATGGCATGAAGAATTCGACGCTGTACAGGTTTAAAACCGTCCTCAATGGAAGGAACTGCCCTTTCCAAAATCACATAAGAAGCATATTCTAAAAACCAGTTTTCATACAGACCAGAAACCGGAATAATATCATGAATCTCCCCTTCTTGTCCATATTGACCGTTTGAATTCTTATCTAAATTTTCGTCTTGCATATCTAATTTAATCCTCTATTCCAAACTGGGATATTAAGTGATTTCCCAGTTTAAAATCCAAAAAGCGAAAGTTTTCTGTCTTTAATTGGATAAAAAAATTTCTTTATTTCCTCAAGGAATTCTTCTCTAATTGTTAGTGCTCCAATAATTATTACCACTTTCATAATGTGGATTCTCAAAACTTAAAAGGT
>NZ_SMMB01000298.1 GCF_009711365.1 Xanthovirga aplysinae
TATTAAACTATTATTTAGGAGACATATAATTTATATAACAAACTAAAAACCAATTTTTATGAAAAGTTTTACTTTTTACTCAAATTCTGGTTGGCGTTATATTCCAACCATTGAAACATCCAAATATAATTATCAAAAAAAGAAAAGGGAAAAAAAACCTTTTATCCAAAGAAGGGCCAATAAACCGTATAGTAACTTTTTTCTAATCTTCCTTCTGGCATTTTTTGGTTCTATCAAAATGGCCTTTGGGCAGCAAGTTATAGATAATTTATTTCAAGGTCCTTTGGCAGGGAGTAGTAATACTACGGGCCGTGTTAATAGTTTTTTTGGTTATTATGCGGGGACGTCTAATACTAGTGGTTCTTATAATAGTTATTTCGGTTGGGGTGCCGGTGGTGCTAATACAACAGGTTATGCCAATACTTTTATCGGATATGGTTCGGGTTATGATAATAAAGCCGGTGGCGCCAATACTTTTATAGGGATGAATGCTGGACGAAAGAGTACAGGCAGTTCTAACGTTTTTATTGGTTATAGTGCTGGCTACGATGAAACCGGAAGCAATAAGCTCTATATAACCAATACCGATACTTCTAGCCCTTTGATTTACGGTGACTTTGCTGCTAACACTTTAACTTTTAATGGCAATACCACTACAAACGGTAATTCTACTACTACGGGAACCCTGAGTTTTGGTAGTGCTAACACTACTTCAGGGGCTTTAAGTTTTGGTAGTAAGACACGCCAGGTGATTAATCTTTGGAACACTAATTATGGGATTGGTATACAAGGAAGCACCCAATACTACAGGACTGACTCCCATTTCGCTTGGTTTAAGGGAGGAAGTCACAGTGATGCTACTTTTAATCCCGGATCAGGTGGCAGTGTCATGATGGTTTTAAACGATTCCGGCAACTTAGGTATCGGTAAAACTTCCCCAACAGCAAAGCTTGATGTGGCAGGAAAAATCAAAGCTGATGGTGTTGTCCTTAGTATAGGCTCCTTTCCTGACTATGTGTTTGAAAAAGAGTAT
>NZ_SMMB01001296.1 GCF_009711365.1 Xanthovirga aplysinae
TTTAATATGCAGCTGACCAAACTAGAAATAAAAGGATTCAAAAGTTTCGGAGATAAAGCCACCATTCATTTTGATGAAGGCATAACCGGAATTGTTGGACCAAACGGTTGTGGTAAGTCGAATATCGTGGATGCTATTCGTTGGGTTCTAGGCGAACAAAAAACAAAAGCCCTACGGTCTGAAAAAATGGAAAATATCATTTTTAACGGTACCAAAAACCGAAAGCCCACACAGCTTGCAGAAGTTTCACTGACTTTCAAGAACACTAAAAACCTACTTCCCACCGAATATAATGAAATTACCATAAGCCGACGATACTATCGTTCCGGAGAAAGCGAATACCTCCTCAATGGAGTCAGCTGTCGCTTAAAGGACATCAACAACCTTTTCATGGATACCGGCATCAACTCCAACAGCTATTCCATTATTGAACTGAAAATGGTTGATGACTTATTAACGGATAAAGATAATTCCAGAAGAAGTCTCTTTGAAGAGGCTGCCGGTGTATCAAAATTCAAAGCCAGAAAGAAAGAAACACTAAAAAAGCTTTCCGACACCGATGCAGATCTGGAAAGAGTGGAGGATTTACTTTTCGAAATTGAAAAAAACATGAAAAGCCTGGAGCGACAAGCAAAGCAGGCTGAACGTTATTTTAAAACTAAAGAGGAATACAAAGCTCTTAGTATTGCCTACGCTAAAGTTTCCATACGAAAACATACAGACACTTTCCTCCAACTAAATGAAAAAATTCAAAAGGAAGATGATAGAAAAATAAGCCTCAAAAGGCAATTGACGGAAAATGAGGCCCTATTAGAAAGTGCCAAAACAGAATTAATAAAACTCGAAAAATTATTGGCCTCCAGACAACAAAGCCTAAATAAACAGGCCAGCCTAATACATCAAACGGAAAGTGAAAATAAGATCAGAGAAGAAAAGAAAAAATTTCTGGAAGAGAAAATCCAAGGCCTGGAGGAACAAAATTCACAAGACAAACAATCACTAGAAATCACCCAAAATGACTTACTAAGTCTTAAATATCAGTTCTCCTCTGCAGAAAAGATCCTACAAGAAACAGAAGTCCGATTGCAGGAACTAAAAAGCATTTATGAAAGTCAAAAAGCCCGAACTGCAAGCATTCAGGAGGAAGTAAATTCCCTCAGCAGAAAACAGCAAACCAAACAACAATCTGTTCATGAGTTGAATAAGCAGGTGGAAATTAAGCAAATGCAATTGTCTACCCTCAAACAAGAATATGAAAAGGCAATAAATGATTTCAATTCCAGAAAAAGTCAATTGGCCACATTGGAGTTAGAGAATAATGAACTCTTGGAATTTATTTCAATGGAAGAACAACAATTGGCAGAGTTGGAAGCTGGGGAAGAAAAGTTGCGCCTTAAGGTAGAAGCCATAAACCTGGAGGTGGATGAAACTAAAGAAAAACAACACCAAATTAATAGACAACTGGATGCTAAGAAGAATGAATTCTCCCTTACCAAATCATTGGTTGATAACCTGGAAGGATTCCCTGAGGCCACAAAATTTTTAAAGAAAAATTCAGGTTGGAATAGGCAGGCAACTCTTTTTTCTGACATCATAAGTTGCCCCGAAGAATACCGCGGTGCTTTGGAAAGTTACTTGGAACCTTTTATGAATTATTTTGTGGTGGAAAATGAAAATGAAGCTTTCACTGCCATTCAACTACTTTCTGAAGCCGAAAAAGGAAAAGCACACTTTTTCCTTTTAAACAAAATTGAGTCCAAGCCTCGCTCAATCCAAATAATTCCAAATGCTACCCCTGCTATTGAGGTGATTGAATTAGAGGAAAAGTATGATCAGCTTATCATGCAATTACTCGAAAACGCTTATTTCTTTGATGGGGATTCTACCCAAATGCTTGAAGCCAATGATGCTGTCCTTATTAGCAAAGATGCTTCCATAATAAAAAGAAAGGACAGTATTTCAGGTGGTTCAGTAGGGGCTTTTGAGGGAAAAACCATTGGAAGAGCCAAAAACCTAAAAAAACTGGAACAAGAAATTTCCCAATTGACCTCCCAAAAAGATGAAATAGAAAATAAACTAGCTGACCTTGCACAAAAATCTGTCGAATTAAAAACTTCCACTCAAAGCGAAAAAATCAAAAATACCCATCATGAACTGAATCGTTTACGTCAAGAGCAAATTGGAGTCAAAACAAAATTGGATCAATTCTCACGGTTTCAGACAGAATTAAACGAAAAAAAGGAGGAGATCCAGGAGAAAAATGAAATCCTTACAGAGGAGCTTTACGATTTGTGTCCACAGGCGGAGGAAGAAATCCAAAACCTAAAAAAACTGGAACAAGAAATTAACCATTATAATGAAGAATTACTTATTCACAACGAACAATTAAGCCAACGATCAGCGACTTATAACCAAGAAAATATCTTATTTCACCAACAACAGAATCACCTCACCAACCTACAACAGGAAATCGGTTTTAAAGAAAGTAACCTGGAAAACATTCATGATCGACAGAATCGAAATCAGGAAGCTTACCAAAACAACAAAAATGAATTAAATCAACTACTAGACAAAGCATCTATATCAGAAGATGATCTCCTTTCTATGTATGGGGAAAAAGAGCAGATCGAAAAGGGAGTAAATGAAGCGGAAACAGACTATTATACTGCTCGAGGTAAAATTTCTGAAATTGAGCAAACTAACAGGGAATTTCAAAGGAACCGAGAAAATATTGATTCTCTTCTCATGGCTTATCAGGAAAAGGTCAATGAAACCAAACTGGCTATGAGTTCTCTTAAGGAACGACTTTCAGCTAGCTTTAATCTCGATTTGGATCAAATCATGGAAGAAGAAGATGATGATAATTTTGATCCTTCGGAGGGCAATGAAGAAGAGCTGAAAACTAAAGTAGATCAGTTAAAAGCAAAAATCGAAAAATTTGGTCCCGTTAACCCTATGGCAATGGAGGCTTATCAGGAGGTCCAAGAAAGATTTCAGTTTATCACAAGTCAAAAGGAAGACCTAATACAGGCAAAAGATTCCTTATTAAATACCATCTCGGAAATAGATACAGTAGCGAAAGATACCTTCCTAGACGCTTTTGAAAAAATAAGAAATAACTTTGTAAAAGTGTTTCGCTCTCTTTTCACTGAGGAAGACGATTGTAGTCTAACATTAAGTGATCCAGAAAATCCTTTGGAATCGAAAATTGATATTATTGCAAAACCAAAAGGAAAACGGCCATTAACCATTAACCAGTTATCCGGAGGGGAAAAAACTTTGACGGCAACCTCTTTACTCTTTGCCATCTATCTAATAAAACCGGCCCCTTTCTGTATATTCGATGAGGTGGACGCCCCCCTTGATGATGCCAATATTGATAAATTCAATAACATCATTCGGAATTTCAGTAAAGATTCTCAATTTATCATTGTCACCCACAACAAGAGAACCATGTCTACCACGGATATAATTTATGGCATTACCATGATTGAAATGGGTGTTTCAAGGGTAGTACCTGTAGATTTAAGGGAATTAGCTGAGGCTTAAAATCCACTATTAAAATAAACTCAGGAAGGATTAAAGCTCGTTTTTAAAGAGAACGAGCTCAATTTTTTTCTTTAGAAATTATTCAGTTACAAACTGAAGTTTAAAATCTTTATCCAATAGAAAACGTCCATTCACTTTCTCCCCTCCATTTTCAAATTGCACTCCTTTAACAACCCCAGTTCTACCTTTTGCTAGTAAAGCCTTACATTGACTTTCGGTGAACTTCTTATTCCTAAATTCAAAGGGCAAAATAAACTTGCATCCGTTTTTCCAGTTGGCGCATCCCCAAGCAGTCTTTCCTTTTATAATATTTCCTGTTTTACATTTTGGGCATACTTTAGGTGTCTGCTTCACCTTATTTTCTTCAAATAGCACCTTATGGTCTTGATCCAAATAGAGTACACCATCCTTTTTAACTCCTTCCACTAAAAAGCTTTTTATCAATTTGGTCTTTCCTTTTGCTAAAAGCATCAGAAGCTGCTTTTCAGTAAGCTTCTTTCCCATAATCTCAAAATCAACCTTGAGGGAACATCCATTTTTCCATTCAGAACAACCATAGGCTGCATTCCCCTTTAATATCTTACCTTTTTTACATTTAGGGCAGATTATTTCATTAAAACTAACCTTAGCTTCCTTTCTTGCATTTGTTTTTCTCTTCTCCTCCTTCTTTTCTTCCACTAAGGCAATAGAGCGAGTAGAAAAATCATTTTTCACCTGCAATACCACCTCACTTACCATCTGCTTCATTTCATCCATAAAAGCCTGCACTTCATACTCCCCCTTCTCAATGAGTCGAAGCTTATATTCCCATTGACCTGTCAATTCAGCTGATTTCAATAATTCGTTTTTTATGGTAGCAATCAATTGAATTCCTGTAATGGTGGCCTCAATACTTTTTCGATTCTTTTGGATGTATTTTCTCCGAAATAAGGTCTCAATTATATTTGCCCTAGTGGAAGGCCTTCCAATACCATTTTCTTTCATAGCCTCCCGAAGGCTTTCATTTTCCACATGTTTACCGGCAGTTTCCATAGCACGGAGCAGGGTGGCTTCGGTGTATGGCTTTGGAGGCTTCGTTTGCTTCTCTGCTAAAGAAGGTTCATGTGGACCAGATTCTCCTTCTTTAAATTCGGGAAGAATCTGATTTCCCTCCTTTTCATTTCCTCCCTCCTCGTCCATAACCTGCTTATCTCCTTTACTATACAATACTCTCCATCCTTCTTCCAAAATTTGCTTTCCACTAGCCTTAAATTTCACCTCATTTACTTCCCCAATTACCTGAGTTTTTGAGATGATACAATCTTCGTAAAAAGCTGCTATAAACCGACGGGCAATTACATCAAATACCTGACGTTCATAGCCAGTAAGATGGGTCGCTGTAATATTTGTAGGAATAATGGCATGGTGATCTGTAATTTTCTTATCATCGAATACTTTTTTCGATTTTCGAAAAGGCTTCCCCATTAAGGTCTGAGTGAATTCCGTATAATCCTTTAGTGCCTTCATTATCCCTCCTACCTTCGGGTAAATGTCATTTGACAAATAGGTAGTATCCACCCTAGGGTAAGTCACAAATTTCTTCTCATAAAGGCTTTGAACCGTTTTTAACGTTTGATCGGCTGAAAACCCAAATTTCTTGTTACATTCTACCTGAAGGGAGGTAAGGTCGAATAGTCTCGGAGGAGCTTCTTTTCCTTTTTTCTTAGAAAAAGAAATAATAGTGAAAGGCTTATCTTTAATAGATTGAAGTACTTCCTCTGCTTTTTCCTTTTCAGGATATTTTCCTTTTTCACAAGAAAAAACTACATCTCTATAATTGGTTTTCAGTTCCCAATAGGTTTGAGGCTTAAAATTCACTATTTCCAAATGTCTGTTGACAATCAAAGACAAGGTGGGAGTTTGTACTCTTCCGATTGAAAGCACTTGCTTTCCACTTCCGTATTTAAGAGTATAAAGCCGGGTGGCATTAATCCCCAGCAACCAATCCCCAATCGCTCTTGAGCTTCCGGCAGCATATAAGGAATCAAATTGGTGGTTTTCTTTTAACTCCTGGAATCCCTGACGAATGGCTTCTTCGGTCAAAGAAGAGATCCAAAGGCGTTTGATGGGTTTGTTGCATTTTGCCTTAGTTAACACCCAACGCTGAATCAGCTCTCCTTCCTGTCCAGCATCCCCACAGTTAATTACTTCTTGAGCCCCTAGAACCAATTTTTCTATAATTCCAAATTGTTTTTCTACCCCTTTATCCTTAATGACCTTGATTCCAAATTTCGGAGGAATAATAGGCAAAAAATTTAGACTCCACCGTTTCAAGTCCATGCTGTAATCATCAGGTTCCTTCAAAGTACACAAATGACCAAAAGTCCAGGTTACCTGATAACCATTTCCTTCAAAATAGCCTTCATGACGACTATTAGCACCAATAACGGAAGCTATTTCTCTAGCCACAGAGGGCTTTTCAGCAATACATACTTTCAAACCAAAATCATTACAATAAAACAGCAATTAAGTAGACAAATATAATAAAGAAAGGCATTTCACCCCGACTAATTTAGTCTAATACAATTAAACACTTCACAAATTAAAGTGAGGAGAAGAATGATTTCGATCTTAAAAAAATTCTTTTGACCTCCCGAAATATGGAATATCTGAACTCCAATTGGGACATTTCCAGACAATTGTGTGTTTATGAAAAAAAACAACTACAATTCTTACATGTCCTAACCAAGCATCATTCATGCAGAGAAAATTGCAGTAGCATCACTTAGATTTTCATGACAAATTATAAAAAGACGAGCAGAATTACCCTTATCACTTTTGGCCTTTTGGCTCTAATATCGGCCTACTTTGCCCTCCAAATTAATTTCAACTATGACTTTGAACAATATTTTCCCCATCAAGATCCAGATACAGACTTCTTCAATAAATACAGAGAACGTTTCGGGTCTGACAATGACTTTGTACTAATTGGAATCACAAATAAAGCAGGGGTTTTTAATAAGCCATTCCTACTACGATTAGACTCTCTCACCAAAGATTTGGAAAAACTAGATCACGTACAAAAGGTAAAATCTCCTACAAATCTTGTAGAATACAGGCAAGCCCCTCTATTTGGAATTATTCTTAGCATACCATATTTACAGCTTCACAAGCCTTATTCTTTAAGGGCCGATTCTATAAGAATTTATAGCAATTATTATAATACGGAGCATTACTTTTCCAAAGATGCAAAGTCTGTTTCCATCTTTCTAAAACACGATGATTGTCTTGAGGAGGATGTATCATCCAAAGTGGCAAAAAAAATAAAAAGTACTGTAGGCCAATATTCTTTTGATAACAGCCATCTTGCTGGGAAAATCATTAACAATGAATTTTACATAAAAAAAATAAAAAAGGAGACTTTTGTCTTTATAGGTGCTAGCCTTTTGCTAATTATTATCATTTTACTCATCACCTTTAGAACGTTTTGGGGTGTAATCCTCCCTCTGGGAATCGTATTACTTACGGTGGCATTTATTTTAGCTTTTATGAAGCTAAACCATCAATCCATGGACTTATTACTTAACATTCTGCCTCCCCTCATGATGGTAATAGGGCTATCTTATGTCATTCATATTTTAACCAAATATATAGAAGAATTAAAATATGGTAAAAATAAAATAAACGCTTTAAAATCAACCTATAGAAATGTAGGACTCGCTACATTTTTGGCTGCTATAACCACGGCTATTGGTTTCATTACGCTTACTACATCTAGTGTAAAGCCCGTTATGGACCTGGGGTTATATGCTGTAGGTGGAGTTACAATTTGTTTGGGATTATGCTTTTCTTGTTTACCTGCCAGTATTTACCTAATAAAGCCAAATTGCTTTAATGGAAACCCTGGAAATCAGGCCTTTTGGCAGAAATCGCTAAGAAATCTGTTTTTAATTCTTCTAAAAAACAGATACATGATTGCTTTTTCCATTATACCACTCATTATTTTCTCGGTTTGGGGAATGCAAAAAATCAGAATCAACAGTTTTATTCAGGAAGATTTAAAGAAAAACAATCCCTTGAAACGAGATTACCTTTTTTATGAAAAGCATTTCGCCGGAATCCGTCCCTTTGAAATGTCTATTCAAATTACAAAAAAGGATAGCACCATCTATAATAAAGAGATCCTAGAAACCCTCAATAAGTTAGATCAATACTTGGAAAAGGAATATGGAGTAACGATCATTTACTCCCCAGCAAGTATTTTCAAGCAATACAATCAAATAAGCCATAACGGTGATCTTGAGTTTTATAAAATACCAGACGGAAAGGATATAAAAAAAGCAGAATCAATCATCAAAAGAGGTGGCTCAAAATTCCCCTATCAAGAATTCATTCGGAAAGATGGCAGAGAAGCCCGTATTAGTGGGATAATGCCAGATGTAGGCAGTTTCGAAATAAGGAAGAAAGATTTAGCACTGGATAAGTTTTTTCATACCCACCTAAACACCTCCTTGTTTCGTTACCAACTTACTGGCTCTGCAGTCCTAATGGAAAAGAACAACCAATTGATTTCAAAAAACCTTGCAAAAGGCTTAACTATTGCCCTTGTTATTATTGCTTCTATTGTAGGATTTGTTTTCCGATCGGTTCGAATGGTGGGAATCACACTCATTTGCAATATTCTTCCCCTTTTCCTCATCGCTGCCATTATGGGATTTTTTGGCATCGACCTAAAACTTTCTACAGCTATGATCTTCACTGTCGCATTTGGCATTGCGGTCGATGACACTATTCATTTCATCAGTCGTTTCAGGGCAGAACTCAAAAAAGGAAAAAACCCTCTTTACGCCTTAAAGCGTACCTACCTCTCCACGGGGAAAGCAATAGTAATTACTTCAATTATTTTAAGTGGAGGCTTTCTCTCACTCACTTTTTCTGACTTTTTAGGTTCCTACTATATTGGATTACTAACAAGCCTGACTTTGTTTTTCGCTCTTTTAGCAGATATTATACTCCTTCCGGCACTTCTTTTGTTATTTTACAACAACAAAGAGGCCTACAAGCTAACAGGCCTAATTGTCTCTCAAACCAATTAGAGTCTTTTATCCTCAATTTATTTTTTAAAACTTTAATCTAAATAAACCAACCCTCCCTACCCCAATCATAAATTAGAAAATTTTTAATAAGCACTAACAAATCCAAAAAAACACACCTTAATTGGCAGTAAAGCTCTTTTTTAGGCCCTTAATCGAAGTCAAGGAGAGAATTCCAAACATGATCTAAAAAAAACACCTTGCAACATCCAATAAAAGCCGCCGTTTTAAACTATCAAAAAAGAGATTAAAATCTCCCTAAATTCAATTTCAATTCTATTATTAAATAATATTGAAAGTAAAAAACAATTATGGTATGAAAATTCTGGTAATTGAAGATGAGCCCTCCGTTTCTAACTTCATAAAAAAGGGATTAGAAGAACGAAAGCACGATGTGATGACCGCATATGATGGTCCTACGGGTATCAGTTTAGCAGCCCAAAATAACTTTGATGTCATTATTACAGACATCATTATGCCAGGAATGAATGGTATTGAGGTATGCAAAAAACTTAGAAACGAAAAACAAATCAATGCACCCATTATTATGCTTACGGCATTGGGAAGTACAGATGATGTAGTCACAGGCCTCGATGCAGGGGCGGATGATTATATTACCAAGCCATTAAAATTTAATGAGTTAATGGCAAGAATACGAGCAGTAGACAGAAGAAGTACAAATACCGTATCTAAAAACGTAATAAAAGTAGCAGACCTGGAAATTGACCAGGACAGTAAAGTAGTCAAAAGAAACGGGCAATTTATTAAATTGACCACAAGAGAATTTTTGCTACTACAATTTTTGGCTAAAAATAAAGAAAAGGTAATTTCTAGAGTGGAAATTCTCGAAAATGTGTGGGAAGTAAACTTTGATTTGGGCACTAATGTAATTGATGTTTATGTCAATTACTTAAGGAACAAAATTGACAAAAATTACGAACCGAAATTAATCCATACTGTCATCGGAATGGGTTATGTGCTGAAAGAAGGCGAATAACAACAAATGAAAATCCGGGATAAACTAACTATTATATACTCCTTATCCACAGCATTTATCCTGGCTGTGTTAAGTTTGTACATCTATTTTTATTTTTCACATTTCCGGAAAACAGAATTTTATAGGCGTTTAGCCGACAGAAATGATATCACCGAAAAAGTCTTTGTGGAAAACGATATCTTAGCTCCCGATGTTTACCAACAACTAAAGGAGCGTTTTCTTAACAATTTACCAAATGAAAAAGAGGACATTCATCCTATTCGCAAAGAAAACATTTCGGTGTTAAAAGCCAAACTACAACAAGCCTACCCTGATTCATTTATTGAAGAAATTCTTGAAAAAGGGTATGCTGAATTTGAAAGGGGAAATGTTCAAGGGGTCGGACAAAAATATAGCATAAATAGAGGGGACTTTATTGTAATTGTTACCGCTGTAGATGAATTAGGAAGGGAAAAACTAAGGGCCCTAAAATATATTTTACTAAGCACTTTTCCGGTCAGCATCTTAATTATTGTTGTTATAGGTCGCTTAGATGCCAACAAGGCCTTTGCTCCTGTTTCAAAAATCATTAATAAGGTAAACCGTATAAAAGCCTCAAGTCTACACTTGCGACTAGATGTCAAGAATTCGAATGACGAGATCGGTCAATTGGCCCAAACCTTCAATCAATTGCTAGACAGACTGGAGACTTCTTTTGAATCTCAGCGAAACTTTATTAGTAATGCCTCTCATGAATTGAGAAATCCCTTAACAGCTATAATGGGAGAAACAGAGATCACACTACTCAATGAAAGAAACGCTAATGAATACAAAAAAGCCTTGCGGACTGTTTACCGGGAAGCAGAACGTTTGAACGATATTGTCAATAATCTACTTTTATTGACCAATACAGAAGACAACTCAATCCCTAAAGAGGAAGTCCGATTGGATGAACTATTAATGGACAGTATTACCCTGATTAAAAGAAGTAACCCTCATCAAGAAATTAACTTCGAGGCCACTGAATATCCAGATGATCCCTCCAAAATGATGGTTTGGGGTAATTATTCTCTTTTACAAATGACTTTAACTAACATTATTCAAAATGGCATTAAGTTCTCTAACAAAATGCCTATAAAGGTAAAGTTAGAATTTGGAGATCAAACAATTCAAATTAAAGTGGAAGACAAAGGAATTGGAATTCCAAATGAAGACATAAAAAAGATAGTTCAACCTTTTTATCGCTCCGAAAATGCACGAAGTTTTAAAGGTTTTGGAATAGGCCTTTCCTTAGCCCAAAAGATCATGCATTTACATAAAGGCACTCTTGATATCCATTCTGTTGAGAATAATGGAACAACCGTAACTTTAACATTTAAATCTATAATAATTGAGAATTAATTAGAAATTAAAAATTTGGAATTAAAGATTCTTAATTGTAATTCGTAGTTGATTGAATCAAATTTTTCTCTCCTATGAAATGGTTTAAAGTGTTTCCTTCCCTAATAAAAGGAAAAGATGTTCTTCCTGTGGGAGGAATTCAGTTATTCTTATTGGGAAGCCGCAAGGTTAGTTTGGTTCATTCCACCCAGGGTTTATATGCAATAGATGATGCTTGCCCGCATCAGGGAGCTCCCCTTAGCAAAGGCAAAATTAATCATCGAAACGAAATTATTTGCCCACTACACTCCTATTGTTTTAGCCTGGAATTTGGAAATGAATGTGAACAAAAAACTCAAGATATGATCACTCACCCAGTGGTTGAAAAGGAAGATGGCTTATATATTGGGGTTCACGAAAAATATAATACCTAAAAATTTATTCAATATCTTTTACTATTTTTGGAAATAAAGATTTTCGAAAAATTTCGTTCTTCCATAAATATGTATCGATATTTTCATAGAGTTTGGAAAATTTCTTCACTAACCTTTCTCTTTTTTACCCAATTCTCCTTTGGACAAACAATTAAAAATCCTTCTTTTGAAGGCCCTCCTGCAGACGGTGGAAGTCCTCCGGATTGGACTCCATGCAATACATTTAGTTCTCCTGATACGCAACCTGGGGCACATTATGTCAATAAAACACCCTCCCATGGGAATTCTTATATTTCTTTGGTAACAAGAGGAAATAATGGGGTGTCTAGCGATCAGCACACGGAAGCAATAAAAGCTTATTTAGATGAAGATTTTAAAGTTAAGCAATGCTATTCCATAACCTTGGATTTAGCACATTCCTCCAACTTTTATTACACTCCACCAGGTCAACCTAAAGCCTTGCCCTGGGAACCGGTAATATTAAAGGTTTGGTTATCTAATTCAGATTGTCAAAAAACGAAATTGGTTTTTCAATCACCCATTATCGATCATAATGATTGGCGGCCTTATACATTTAACTTTTCAGTACAAGAAGAATACAATGTTCTCATTTTAGAAGCAAATTATTCAAGAGATTCTTTTCATAATGGAAACATATTAATTGATAACCTTCAAATTGGAGAACAACCTTCTAACAAGGTAGAAATCTTTGATGAAAATAAAATCACACTTTGCCCAGATGAAACCACCATTCTAAAAGTCGACTTTCCCCATGATGAAATATTATGGAGTACTGGATCAACCAAAAAATCAATTGAAGTGAAAGAAGAAGGAATTTATTGGGTAGAGGTAAAACAAGGAAATTGCACCTTATATGGCTCTATAAATGTGGAATTAAGGGACCCATTGGTTTTAGAATTGGGAAATGAAACCACATTGTGTTATGGACAGGTGCTTCAATTTGATGTAAGTGTAGAAAACGGCAAGTATCTATGGAATGATGGTTCAACCTCTCCAAATTATACCATTCAAAAAGAGGGAACCTATAGTGTAAGTATAGACAACGGCTGTGAAATCACTGAAGACCAGATTACAGTATATTATAAAGAAGAATGTTGCGGAATAGATGCACCAAATATTTTCACCCCAAATGGTGATAATGTAAATGACCTATTTGAAATTTACTTAAATCCAACTGTTTCCAGATATAACTTAAGAATTTTCAACCGCTGGGGTAAGGTAGTTTATCAGACTGAAAATGTAGATAATTTTTGGGATGGTACAATTAATGGGAAAAAGGCAGTATCCGGAGAATATTATTGGGTTGTAAATTTTATGTGTCTTGAAAATGATCAAATAACTGACAACCAATACAAAGGTTTTATCACCTTATTGAGATAGTGAGGAGGCCAACCTTTAATGGGCACCTGCTACTAAAAAACAATATAGGATTTTTTTAATGATAACATCAAACCTCCCTTTAAAATTAAGTATTATTTTAATATAATAATCAATATTTGAAATAATAAAAATAAGCAACATATAATAAATTAATTAAGCTTTTGGAACTTTAATAATAACAATAAAATTAGTATATTTGCTTCTTACACCCCAAAGCAAAAAATGAAATACTTTTTAGCCATCCTCGCACTTTTCATTTCACTGCTTTCTTTTGGGCAGACGGTAGAAAACCCATCTTTTGAGGGACAGCGTAGCTCCTCATCCTCCCCCCCTGGTTGGTATCCTTGTAATGAATATAGTACTCCTGATACCCAACCCGGCTCCTGGAATATAAGTAGAGCTCCTTCAGATGGAGGATCATTTATATCCATGGTTACTAGAGGGAATAATGGACAACCCAACGATTATTTTACAGAGGCAATAGCCACTCGTTTAAATAGTAGTTTTGAAAAGAACGTCTGTTACAACATTTCCATAGATATGGCACATGATCCCAATTTTGATGGTAGGGGTGGCTGGGACCCTCCACCCTTTTTTCTTTGGGAACCTGTAAAACTTAAAGTCTGGCTATCCAATTCACAATGTCAAAAAACAAAACTGGTTTATGAATCACCTCTCGTTGATCATACCGATTGGAAAGCCTATAATTTTAATTTCTCAGTAGAGGAAGATTATAACACTCTTATCCTAGAAGCAAATTATGCCTCTAATACTCATTACAATGGTAGTATTCTACTTGATAATTTGAGTTTAGAAAAAGAAGAACTAGAAATTTTTGATGAAGATTACTTAACATTATGTACTGAAACAAGTACCAACTTAAACGTAGACATTTCAAATGTAAATATTTTATGGAGTACGGGGTCCACAAATAATACTATAGAAGTGCAGGAAGAGGGAACCTATTGGGTACAAGTTGAAAAACAGAACTGTATATTTTATGATACCATAAAAGTGGAATATTTAGAGCCTTTAATATTTGAACTTGGAAATGATACTACTTTATGCCCAGGAGAGGTATTACAACTCGATGTAAGTACGGATAACGGAAATTACTTATGGAACGATGGATCAACCTCTCCAAATTATACCATCGAAAAAGAAGGAAGCTATAGTGTAAGCATAGACAATGGCTGTGAAATCTTTGAAGACCAAATTACAGTTTATTACAGAGAAGAATGTTGTGGAATAGAAGCACCCAACGTTTTTACTCCAAATGGTGATAATGTAAACGATCTATTTGAGATTAAACCCAGTCCAACTATTGCAAGGTATAACTTTAAAATTTTCAACCGTTGGGGTAAGGTAGTTTATCAAACAGAAAATGTAAATAATTTTTGGGATGGCACCATAAATGGAAAAGAGGCAGCCTCTGGAGTATATTATTGGGTGGCAACTTTATTGTGCCTGGAAAATGATCAAATAACTGACAATCAACACAAAGGTTCTGTCACTCTGTTAAGGTAGTTCAAAGCTTAGTTATTCTTAACCGAAATAAAAAGGTTCGAATTATTTTTTTCGAACCTTTTTCATTTCTATAATTCCACTAACAATCCATGTATCCACCAAATTCCTAAAGCTATGGAGAACAACCCCACAAAACTATTGGCCCAAATAAAGAGTTTTTGATTCCAATCTGCCACACGACTAAATCCTATTAAAAGCAGGTAGGTATAAATACCCATAGCCAAAATAATCCCAATACTCTCAATAACAATCACCGCCAAAGCACTCATTAAATCAGGAGCCTGAAGAATAAGGTCGACGGTTAATATACCACCAGCACCTGCCAATCCATGTAACATTCCTACCCAAAAGGACCGACTAGCTGGATTAATTGCAATGGTATCTCCCCCTTTCCCATGAATATGTGGCAGGAATTCAATATCAGTAGAATATTTATTCAGGCTTTGTTGTTGATTGGCAGATTTTCGGATTCGCCAAATGGCATTTACCCCCAACCAAATCATAATAGGCCCCAACAAGATATCAGCTAAATAGGCCATATTAATAACAAAGCCTTCCATAGTGACCCGAAACAATATTGCCATTCCTCCAAATAGCAAAAGGGTCACTGAATGTCCAAAAGCCCACTGGGATGCTTTTAAAACTGTTCTCAACTTTATTTTTTCTCCTTTACCTGCGTTTTCAGATGCTAGGACAGTAACCGCCGTCATATGGTCTGGTTCAAAGGAATGCAATACCCCCGCAGTTAGAGGTTGAATTAGGTTAATCATCTTTGATAGAAATATACTTGGTTATAAATTATTCAGATTAGAATATTAAAAAGTGTCCACCACAAGAACCGCTATCCAATAAATCCCCACAAAAATGGAAACAAGGCCGACTGTAGCATTGGCCCATTTGAACACCAATTGATTACGTTCAACAAAACGACTGAAACCGACTAACAAAACATAAGAATAAAGCCCCATGGCCAAAATGATTCCTAAACTTTCAATCATGATTACTCCAAGGGCATTATATAAATCAGGGGCTTGTATCACCAAGTCAACCGTCAATATTCCTCCTGCCCCGGCCAATCCATGTAACATTCCCACCCAAAAAGATCTATTCATAGGATTCATGGCGATTTCCTCTCCGTTTTTCCCATGTAAATGAATAAAATTATCGATATGATCATGCTCCTCAATTTGGCGATGCTCCGCCATAATCGCTTTGAGTTTATGATTACGACGAATAGCAGTAATTCCTAACCAAATCATGATAGGTCCTACCAAAGCTTCTGCTACACCTGAAACACTAACCACAAAAGCTTCCATAGTCATTTTAAAAATCAAAGCTATTCCTCCAAAAAGCAAAAGTGTAATAGAATGACCAATGGCCCATTGAGAGGCCATAACCACAGTCCTTAACGAGACCTTTTTCCCTTCCGAGGCGTTTTCTGAAGCCAAAACCGTAACGGCTGTTACATGGTCAGGCTCAAAAGAATGTAAAACCCCTGCCGTCAGTGGTTGAATAAAATTAAACATGAAAAAAAATCTGGTTTACGTTGAATAAAATTTAATGGTTTTTCCTTCTTTATTAAATAAATAAAGCTCTAAATCTGTCATGGGGAGGTAAGTCTGACAGTGTTCCTTACACATAAATAATAAGTACTGGTAAAAGGGCTCATTTGGAAAAAAAGGAAAAACTTCTGTAAGTCTACCTGCCATTTGTAAATTGTCTATGGGGAGTATCTCATCATCGGAATAACCGGCTTGTCTGGCCCATTCCTTCACCAAATTGGGCTGCCACCTACTTTTTGCAGAATGTAAATCGAATTGGCCTGCAGCCAATTTAACAGCCTTTCCAAGCATTATTCCTAGATAAACTTTTCGAATGCCTGAGGACGCAATCTTTCTCAATGCCTCCCCAATCCAGTTACCATAATGTATATAAGCTATCTCGGACTGCTCAGGTAATAGTTTTCTCAAATATTTCTCACTTCGGGCCCCGGAATTCAATACCAGTTCTTTTATTTTATTTGCAACTGCAACGTCCACCCCTTGTTCAATACTTGCGATATAGCTGGAAGCTGAAAACGGTTTTACAACACCCGTAGTCCCCAAAATGGAAATTCCCCCCACAATACCAATCCGTTCATTTAAGGTACGTTTAGCTAATTGTTTCCCATTTTTAACAAACACTTTAATGTTAACCCCTTGCTGATCTATACCAAACTCCCTTAATAACTCCAATACTACCTCTGTCATCATTTTCCTAGGAACCGGGTTAATAGCAGGCTCCCCCACCGCCAAACTTAAACCAGGCAATGTCACCTTGCCTACCCCTTCACCCTGAAGAAATTTGACTTTTCCATCAGAATTTAAGCTTACCTCCACCCCTATTTCAGCCCCATGCGTCACATCCGGATCATCACCTGCATCTTTGATCACTGTGGCAATGGCCTTTGCATTGATCTTTACCAAGGATTTTAAATTAAAGCTAGCCCATTTCCCAGCTGGCAACCATAATTGGACCTTTTGATCAGCAATTCCCGAAAGCAATAGGTACAAGCCAGCTTTCACACAAGCGGTAGCACAGGCACCTGTCGTGTAACCCTCTTTTAAAGGTTTATCGGGTATGGCTTGTAATTCCATGGAATATCGTAATTAATTGCTATAAATCCTGAAGATCATAAATCTGGATCACCTCACCTGGTATTTCAGGCCTTTCCAAAATGAATAATGGAGTCCCAGTTTTGACAGCGGCTTTTATTTTAATATGCAGCCCTCCTTCCTTTCCACTCTCCTTAGTTAAAAGGGAGCGAATCTTAAGATCTCCTATAAGCTTCAATAGTTCTTCAACTTCACTTTCGGGCCGCCCCAATATCAAATTGCTTTCGGAAAGGCCTTGCTTTTTGGCTTTATAAATGGATGACTTCCTATCTAAAATTCTAAAGTAAACCTCTTCTTTCTCCCAAATTGGTTTTAAATGGCCAATTGTATTCACTCCAGACATCGCCAGAACGGGTCCCTTAATGGAAAATTTATCAGACCAAAGCGATTCCCAATTCTGTACATACCGAATATTTTCATGTTGTATTCTGTCCAATGAAGGTCGACAGTAACGCAGATAGAAAATTTTCTTCCTATTGCAGACCTCTTGTACAGTTTTATGTAATTGAACCGCGAAAGGATGTGCCGCATCTATGACCTTCCTAATATGTCTTTCTTCTATAAAAGCTTCTAAACCTTCCGGATTTAAAGCCCCATAACGCATATTAGCATAATCAAGGCCATGCAAAGCCCCACTGTCCTTTACTGAATAAATAAAGGGTTGTCCCTTCCTTTGTAAATTGTCAGCAGCGAGTCTTCCTTCCGTTGTTCCACCAAAAAGTAAGATCATACTGTAGGAGATTTTTCCTTTTTTCTAAAAATATGATGCCAGGAAGGATCATATAACATGGAGCGTCCCGAGCGTTTTCCTATGGCTTCTCCAACAATGATAAGCACGGTCCGCTTTAATTTATTATCCCGAATGATTTCACTTAACTCATCCAATTGACCTGTCCATACCCGCTCATCTTTCCAACTTACCCTATACAAAACTGCAAGAGGAGTTTCTGCCGGATAATGTGTCATTAACTGACTTTGAACCTTTTTGGCTATTCCTGCAGAAAGAAATAAGCATAAGGTGGCTCTATGCCGGGCCATTTCTTCTAAATTCTCATGCTTCGGCATAGGAGTATTTCCTTCCCCCCGAGTGAGAATAATGGATTGGGTAACTTCCGGAATGGTAAATTCTGATTTAAGGTAAGCAGCAGCTGCCTGAAAAGCCGAAATACCAGGAACTATATAAAAATAATAACCTTTTTGCTCAAAATGTCGCATCTGCTCCTGAATAGCTCCATAAATAGAAGGATCCCCAGAATGCAGCCTTACAATCTTTTTGCCTTGACGATAAAAACTATCCATCAATTGCAATTGCTCCTCAAGGGTCATCGAAGCGGAATTTCGAACTATCGCCTGAGGGTTTGCCCAATTAAGCATTTCCTCAGGGACCAATGAGCCGGCATAAAGTACCAAATCGGCAGCCTCCATCAATTCTTTTCCTTTAACGGTAAGGTAAAATGGATCTCCTGATCCAGCCCCTACAATGGCTATTTCACCGCTGCGTTCTGCCTGTCGATCAATAGCCAGTGAAATGGTAAATTTCTTTTCATCAGCAGCAATAAATTTAGTTTTCTCCACTAACCAATGGTCGCTACCTGACAACAAACTCGCAGAGGCTTCGGCTACTCCATGAACCCCGACTTTTTTAAGTACCACTTTTGAAGGATTAGCAACCTCTACTTTGAGCAGTTCCTCTGCTGAAAATACTTTGAAAGGAATTTGCCATTTTTCAGCCAATGCCATATAAGCCCTTTCTTCGGCTTTAACTTCTATACTTCCCAAAGTAGCGATACTTTCTTTGGCAATTCCTTCCTGCTCTAAAAAGGAAATTAGACTTTCTTCAAATGCCTGAGGGTCAATATTGGCCCCACATCCGCTACCCAACTGCAGTACCTTTGGAACGTACCAAAGACAGGATTTATCCGTTGGAAGTTTTCTTACTCCCACATGAAGAATTAACTCAAAATCTTCGGTTTGAAGTTCTTCTCTAGAATAATGGATCTCCACAAATTCCGGACAAGATTTTTCCAAATATTGACTCCCTTCATCACGGATTTCTAATATTAAAGCCGTTTTTCGACGGTCTACAAAAAGGCGCTGAAGATGTTTTAAAGGTTGTTCATTTTTTGTAGCCCAATTGAATTGTTCTCCCAAAGTATCTAATGGCCATAATTCCTGCAAGTCACTGGAGGTAGAAAGCACAGGATTGGCTCCAGTAATTTGACCAACTTTCTTGGTCAAGTCATTTGCTCCTGCTTTATGCCCACCAATGACGGATTGGACAAATTTCCCCTGATCATCTAAATTAATCACAGCCGGATCCTCTCTTTTGTTACTTAAAACCGGTGCAATACTTCGGACGCAGATGCCAAGGGCTCCTATGAATATCAATTGGTCATATTTATGAAAATGGGATTGTACCCACTCTCCAACTTTTTCCACCTGAAGAATATCTCTCCCCGTAGGGTTCATTTGAGTAGTAATCAATTTACTGCCTGTAAATTCTTTTAAAAGGTTTTGCCCCAGATTAAGACCATCTTTTGTATGGGCAATTATGGCTATTTTCATTAATTGTGATGCTATTGATTAAATATCTTTTTTCTGTTATAAAAATTTACAGTGCTGCAAAAAAACTAAGTACTAACTCCTAAAACTGAAATCTCATTATGTTCATTGTACTTCAGTCTTTCATCAGCTAAAAGCTTCCAGCCCTTTCTTTGAACAAAATCCAAGAATATTTCTCTACTTTCAGCTTTTATGGTATTCATTACCACACGACTTTGAGGTTGTAGCATTCCAGCAATGATGTTCAATAATTCTTCCAGTCGGCCTCCGTGTCCCCCTATAAAAACTTTATTGGGTAATGGAAACCCTGCAAATTTATGCTCCAAAACATCCCCTATTACAGTTTCAACAGGGCCTGTTAATTGATTTTTGAAGTTTTCCGGAATCAATTCCCGACATTTTTCCCTTATTTCAAAGGCCCAAACCTCAGATTGAGCCTCCTTCTTTTTAAATTCTATCCCAATTGATCCCGTACATGCTCCGACATCCCAAAAAACATCCCCTGGTTCAGGAGCTAGAAAATGAATATTGAGAAGCCTTATGGGTAGTTTTGTCATCATATTAGGACGCCCCTCCAAAGTTTTGAGATCAACCCTTGGCCTTTGGACGAATGCGGTATTTCGTTTTAACAAGACACAATTCAACGGACCAAATGATTTTCCAGCTGCTTCCTCTAAAGTTAATCTTTGCAAACATTCTTTTGATGAATCAAGGTTCTCTCCCACATACATATCGTAAAAGTTAATCCCCCAATGGAGCATTCGCTGAGCAATGGTAGTCGGATTCTTCTTTTCATCCGTCAACACTCCAATCAAAGGAATTTGCTTTACTAGTGCGGCATCTAATAATTGCCATGAGCGCCCATGTACACTGACCGTTTGTAAATCATTTTGATTTAGGCCAAAACGGTGGGCCAATGTCTGTATGGAGGAAAACCAAGGATAACTCTCAACCTCGGCGGTGGGAAACCATTTTTTCAAAGTATTTCCAAATCCATAGAAATAAGGATCACCAGAAACAAAGCACAAAACCTTTTGTTGGAGGGCTGAAAGCTTATTCCTTAACGCTAGCATATCCCCCTGTATAAAGATCCATTCATGATGAGAGGGCAACCATGGTTGAACCATCTCATAATGACGTTTTCCTCCAACAAAATACCGGTACTTTTGTAAGAGAGACCTAAGGAGATCACCATCCTGTACTTTTCTTCTCTCAGTTATCCCTATGAGCAAAAAGCTTAACATCCGTATTTTTCTCTGTGAATTAAACTTTCCAACTGTTTACGTTTTTCCCAATTCAACCTTAATAATTCGGGTTCTGGTAAGAAATAATCCACATAGCCGAGACACATATAACCGATCAATTCCCTATCCTGGGGTACATCCAAAATGCTTTTTACTTTTTTGGGATCAAGGATACTTACCCATCCCATTCCAATATTAAGGGCACGAGCTGCCAACCACATATTTTGAATAGCACAAACGACGCTATACTTGCCCATTTCTTCCATGGTAGTTTGACCTAGCACCGGCTTTTCCGAAGGACGATAAAATACGGCCACATTTAAAGGAGATTCCAAAATCCCCTCTAATTTCAATTGCTGATACAGGTCGTTTCTTTCTTCATGAAAAAGTGCTGCAGCTTTTTCATTTTCCTCCTCAAAGGAATCATGGATTTCTCTTCGAACTACCGAATCGGTCACCAAAACAAATTCCCACGGTTGACTAAACCCCACTGAAGGGGCCCATATGGCTGCTTGTAGAATTTTTTGCACTTGTTCTTCAGGAATTTTTTCTTTGGAGAAACGATTTCCTCTCACATCACGACGATGTTGTAAAACCTGAGAAAGCGTTTCATACTCCTCCTCACTAAATCGTCGATATTCTGATTTCTTCTCCATAAGTGCTATATTTCTTTGCTTCTTCCAACGTAAATGCTGCATTAACCAAGGCAGCGGCCAGATTACTTCCTCCTGGTCTTCCTTCTACAACTACCCAAGGTATTTGTTTAATTAAACGTACACGTTCCTTGGCTTCCAGTACATTTACAAAACCTACAGGAGCGGCAATTAAACCGGCAGGTACAAAACCATTTAAATGAATGGCATCTGCAATATCAATCAAGGCAGTAGGGGCATTACCCACCACATATAAAGCATTAGGATATTGCTCCATTGCCAAACGAATTCCAGCTTGTGTACGGGTAATTCCGTAATCTTCCACCATTCCTGGCACTTCAGACTCATTCAACAAACAAATGACCTGATTCCCATATTTCTCCACAAAGCTTTTGGTAATTCCAGCTTGCACCATGGTTACATCAGTTACAATGGTGCCACCATCTTTCAAGTATTGTTCCCACTTTTCAATAGGCGAATTATAACTTTGGAATTTCTCGGCAATTATAAAGTCTCCAGTGGTATGAATCAAACGCACTTTTGCCCACCAATTACCTATGGAAGAATCTGGGGTTAATTTTTCAGTGATTTGTCGGAAACTGTCCACCTGAATAGCTTTTCCACTTTCTGCCTTCCTGTTCAGGTACCCTCTTGGTGTTACCAAATGACTCTTATATTGAAATGTTTGGCTATTCCCCACCATAACCAAACTAAACATATCCACTTGTTCAGGATCAAACTCAGCCAAAGTAGTTAAAGTAAATTGCTCCTCAGGTCTTCCAACTTGTCGACAAATGGCAACAGGAGTATTTGCCAATCGTTCTTCCAGGAACAACTCCTTAAATCTATAAAGTTGCCAGTATCTTTTTTTACTTTTGGGGTTGTACAAACTGGTAACAAAGTCACCCATGGCAGCGGCCTTTATTCTTTTTTCAATAACTGGCCAGGGTGTCATTAAATCAGAAAGTGAAATGCAACAAAAATCATGACCTAAGGGTGCTCCCAATTTACTGCCTGCTGCCAAAAAAGCAGAAATTCCAGGGATAGTTTCCAAATTAATTTCTACTTGTTGACGGGCAACTTCTTCATAAACCAATGAGGCCATGGCATAAATACCAGCATCGCCAGAGCCAATGACCGCTACAGATCTTCCCGAAAGTGCCACCTCAATGGCTTTTTCAGCTCGTGCTTGCTCCTGCGCCAATTCCATGGCAATACATTCACTTTCCGGTCTAAGTACCTCCTCTATAAATTGAAAATAGTAATGATAACCAATTACTACCTCTGCCTTTGCAATACGATCTAAAGCTAAGGGTAAAATCATTTGTGGATCACCAGGGCCAAGTCCAATGACGCTTATTTTAGCTTCTTTATTCATATCTTTTCTTCTACTACTTTCCATTTCTATTGCGGATCAACCATAAAGAAAAATAAGGCTGTTTCCTTTTTTTAATTTCATTTAAATCTGTGCTAATGAACTCTTCCTGTGTCCCTAGTCTCTCTCCATAAGCAAAATCAAAATCATTATCAGACAACCATTCCACCAACTGAGAAGCTATCTTCCGCGATTTCATCAACACCACCGTTTTGTTTTCTTTTAATGCTGCTTTTAAATAATTAATATCTTTTAATAATGGTAGAATTTTAAAAGTCTCGTCTTTCAACACCATAGAACCCCATACTTTGGTTGCTAAATAGGAAAAAGAGGAGATCCCTGGAATGATTTGCAACTTTTGTTGATACTTTTCTAACAGGTACTCGGATAGGTAATGAGTGGAGGCATAAAAAGCTGTATCACCCTCACAAACAACAACTATTCTTTTTCCCTCTGCCTGAGCTCTAACTATTTGATCAACAGAATTTGCATAAATTCGTGTTGACTCTTCATAGGTTGGGTCCATAGGAATAAAGAAGTATTTCCTTTTTTCATCTGGTACATTCAGCTCATCCAATATTGCTCCAGAGAAACTACTTTTTATTCCATTTGAATTGATACTTCCTGGAACAAAAACCTGATCAGCATTTTGTAAAAGCTTAAAGGCTTTTAGAGTTAGCAGATCCGGGTCTCCAGGGCCTAGAGCCAGGGCATGAATAGGTTGAATTTTATGATTCATTTAGAATTTTTTCTCGTATACAGATTATTAAGCTTTCATAGTAAGTGTTTGAGCACTATAACTTTGACTATTTTTTTAGCTCAACTTTCCTTTATTCAGTGAATTTCATATTTGGTGTATGGGCTACCTCCACTATAAAACCATCAGGATCATAGAAATCTACCGTGTAATAAGCTGGAGAATAATTTTGTTCTAATGGCCCTCTGATGACCTTCGCCCCATTTTGATTTAAAAAATGAGCTACTTTATCAACTTGTTCTCTTTCCAAGGCCTGAAAACAAATATGTCTTATTCCCAAGGAATCAGATTTCTTAACCTCTTTCTTTTCGACCAAATAAATTTCCATACTATCGGTAGCAAAAGCATGGTCGTTAAGTGTACGCCAACCCAATAATTCTAAAATATTTTTATAAAAATGGGATGAACGTTCCAAATCAGAGACCCAGAATTCTATATGATTTATTCCAACTTTATATTTCTGCATGTTTCAATTTAATTTACAATTATTTGAAGTTTGAAAAAATTACTTGAACCGTAATTAAACAAGGTTCAGACTAAAAAAGGCTTCTAATAGGATTTCCTTCCAGATAGGCTTTGATGTCCTCCAAGGCCTCTCCATAGTAAAGCTTATAACTATCCTCAGACACATAACCTAAATGGGGAGTAGCCAACACATTTGTTAAATTCCGAAATGGATGATTATAGGGCACGGGTTCTGTTTCAAATACATCAAGGCCTGCCCCTGCAATCCAATTTTCTTTTAGGGCCTTCACTAATGCGGGCTCCTCAACAATGGGTGCCCGAGATGTATTTATCAAAAAAGCAGATGGTCGCATTCTTTTCAATTCTCTCTCCCCTAACAAACCCTTTGTCCGCTTACTTAAAATAAGATGAATAGAAACCACATCAGACGTTTCCAATAATTCCTCTTTGGATACCGCCAATGCGACTCCCTGAGACTCGGCCTTTTCTTTGGTAAGGTTTTGACTCCATGCCATTACCTCCATACCAAATGCCTGTCCAATTTGGGCCACTTTACTCCCAATATTTCCCAAACCCAAAATCCCCAACCTTTTTCCTTTCAAATCCACACCTATGGTTTTTTGCCAAGGACCGTTGGACCGAAAAGCATTATTTTCTTGTACAATTTTCCGGCACAACCCCAAAATCAAGGCCCAGGTTAATTCCACGGGAGGTTCCTTTGCAGTAGCTGTTCCGCACACCTCAATGCCTTGAGCTTTTGCAGCCTCAAGATCAATAGCTACATTTCTTGGGCCAGTGGTTACCAATAGTTCAAGATTTGGCAATTGCTTTAATAATTGCTCACCAAAAGGAGTTCTTTCCCTCATGATCACTACTATTTCACAATTTGCGATTGCCTTAATCAGGTCTACTTCATTTTCAAAACGCTGATGAAAAAAAGTAGTCTCTACCATTTCGGAAATGGAAGACCAATCGGCCATTTTTGAGGCTATTTTCTGGTAATCATCCAAAATAGTACAGCGTAATTTTTCTTTCTTCATCAATTTTGAGTTTTGAAATACCCAATAAGGTAAAGTCAATTTTATAATTAAGAAATTTCCATTTATAGGGGTAGGCACTGCAAAACCAATGGAGCTTTCAATCCTTTTGGAGTTTTTGTTCATTTTGTCTTGATACAAAACGA
>NZ_SMMB01001162.1 GCF_009711365.1 Xanthovirga aplysinae
CACAGTTCCCGGACCAAAAACAGCCGTAACTCCCGCTTTGTACAAAAATTCATAATCCTTTGGAGGAATTACACCCCCAGCAACCACCATTATATCCTCCCTACCCAGCTTTTTCAATGCTTCAATCAATTGCGGCACCAAGGTTTTATGCCCGGCAGCCAAACTAGAAGCACCCACAATATGCACATCATTTTCCACAGCCTGCTGGGCCACCTCTTCCGGAGTTTGGAATAAAGGACCGATATCCACATCAAAACCCATATCGGCAAAACTTGTAGCGATCACTTTAGCTCCACGATCGTGCCCGTCCTGTCCCATTTTTGCAACCATAATACGAGGTCGGCGCCCTTCCCATTTGGCAAAATCATCAGCCAAATCTTTTGCTTTACGGAAATCTTCGTCTTCTGTAACTTCACTGGAATACACCCCAGCCACCGAACGAATTTCTGCTTTATGTCGTCCAAATACTTTTTCCATTGCCATCGATATTTCACCTAAAGAAGCTCTTTTTCTGGCAGCATCCACTGCTTTTTCCAATAAATTACCTTCTCCGCTTTCTGCACATTGAGTTAAAGCGGCTAAAGCCTCTTCAGTTTCTATTTGATTTCTCTCCGCTTTCATCCTATTCAAGCGTTCAATCTGCTCATTTCTTACTGCTGTATTATCTACTTCGAGCAACTCTATTTCGGTTGTTTCCTCAGTTTGGTAATTGTTAACCCCCACAATCACATCCTTACCGGAATCTATACGAGCTTGTTTACGAGCGGCGGCCTCTTCAATACGCAATTTTGGTAGGCCTGTTTCAATAGCATTGGCCATTCCACCCAATTCTTCCACCTCCTGTATCAGTTCCCAGGCACGATGAGCCAATTGGTGAGTTAGGTATTCCACATAATAAGATCCTGCCCAAGGGTCTATAGCTTTAGTGATATCCGTCTCTTGTTGTAAATAGAGCTGGGTATTACGGGCAATTCGTGCAGAAAAGTCCGTTGGAAGGGCAATAGCCTCATCCAGCGCATTAGTATGCAAGGACTGGGTATGACCAAGAGCCGCCGCTAATGCCTCCACACAAGTACGTGTTACATTATTGAAAGGATCCTGCTCAGTCAAACTCCACCCCGATGTTTGGGAATGGGTTCTCAAGGCCAATGATTTTGGATTCTTGGGATTAAATTGTTGTACTATCTTCGCCCACAATAACCTTCCCGCTCTCATTTTAGCAATTTCCATAAAATGATTCATGCCAATTGCCCAAAAGAAGGAAACACGAGGTGCAAATGCATCTATATCCATTCCGGCTTTTATTCCAGTTCGTAAGTACTCCAACCCATCTGCCAGCGTATAAGCAAGCTCTAAATCTGCCGTAGCCCCAGCCTCCTGCATATGATACCCGCTGATACTAATGGAGTTAAACTTGGGCATATTCTTGGAGGTAAAGGCAAAAATATCGGCAATTATTCTCATGGATGGAGCAGGAGGATAGATATAGGTATTCCGAACCATAAATTCTTTCAGAATGTCGTTCTGAATGGTTCCACTAAGCTTTTCAGGACTTACACCCTGTTCTTCTGCAGCCACAATGTAAAAGGCCAAGATTGGAATTACAGCCCCATTCATCGTCATGGAAACAGACATTTGATCCAAGGGAATGTGATCAAATAATATTTTCATATCCAGTACCGAATCAATGGCCACCCCAGCTTTACCCACATCTCCAGCTACCCTGGGGTGGTCAGAATCATAACCCCGGTGTGTAGCCAAATCAAAAGCCACAGAAAGACCTTTTTGTCCTGCTGCTAAATTTCTACGATAAAAAGCATTGGATTCTTCCGCTGTGGAAAACCCGGCATATTGTCGGATAGTCCAAGGACGCTGGACATACATGCTACTATAAGGGCCCCGCAAATATGGCGGAATTCCAGCCGAAAAGTCCAGATGCTCCATTTGAAGCAAATCTTCCTTATTAAAAATGGGCTTTACTTCTATTTTCTCGGCTGTTTTCCAGGTAGATGAGCTACCATTTTTAATGGGCTCCGGTCTAAACTGTTTATAGGATATATTTTTAAAATCGGGTTTCATTTAAGTTTGTTTAGAGTGAATAATGAAAAGTGGCTAATACTTTTAATCCCACTACTTTTTCAACAAATTCACTTTGTTTGCACAGTATTTTCGATCAACTTCAAATTTTTAAAGTCCGTATTGTTAACAATAATATCCGCAAATTCTTCAGGTTTTACTTCTAAGATATATAGCATTGAAGCTCGGTGATAACGATTTTTAAACTTATCTTTGGTAGCTTCATATCCACCCAAGCGTTCCATGTCACGATTAACGCCCCTTTCCAAAGCGGTTTTAAAATCAGTTTTCAAATAAATTTTCAGATCCCAATGATTCCTGTAATTCGGTTTAAATAAATAGGCTCCATCTGTAATTAATATTGCATCATTGGGTATTTCGATCGATTCTAAATTTAAAACTTCATCGGTTTCCAAATCGTGAATGGCCATTGTATAATTAGGCTTTTCTCCTTGAGAAGCCATCAAAACTTTTTCTACAAAAGCCAATTCATTATAGGAATCCTCATAATACCCCTTTGCCGAATCTCTCCCTTGTTGATATCGGACCTCTTTGTTAAAATGAAAACCATCAATAGAAACCTGAATAGCTGTTAAGCCCCTAGAAACTAAAAAGGTGGTAAGATTTTGAGCAAAAACTGTTTTCCCAGTGCCCTCAATTCCATTGATAGCTACCCTGACAGGCTTTTCTTTTTGCTTCTTAATAAACAAAATGCCTTTTTCTATTTTTTCAAATAATTCGTTTGGTTCCATTTTAAAAGAAATTGGCCTATAGCTTAAACAACTTTTCCTGCAAAGCTGTAAGAAGATTTACCGCATTCACCTTTTTATGGATGAAACAATCAAAACCTGCCTCCTTCCAGGCCAGCTCATTCTCTTTTGGATCTCCTGCTAGGATTAAAAGTTGCTTAGTTCCCTTGGCTTTAAATTGCCGGGCAAATAGTGCTGCCATTTCCAGGTAATTTTCATCCGAACTGCAGAACACAACTATTTCGGAGGAACTTTTACTAGATTCTTCTACCATAAGATCAAAGTCATCATAAATTTTCTCTTCCTCCACCCCAAAACCAGCACATCCAAGAAAATTAGTGGAAAAAGAAGCTCTTGCTCTTCGCATCATTTTATTTCCTGTCAATGCCAGAAAAGCAGCAGGACGGGAATACCCCTCCCTTATCCACTGTTCAGTTCGCAATCGAATAGCCTCAAAAGAAAGTGTTCCTCTCTGGGGCTGCAAAAGTGGCCATTCAACCCCTCTTGCCTTTTTTATTGATCTTACCTCTTCAGGTTCTATACTTTCTTTTAGATCTGGAAATTGATTGGTTCCAATTTTAACTTCCTGACCATAGGCAATACGATTTAATTTCTCTTTCTTAGAGTTATCAATTTGTTGCTGCACTAAGCCGTTTTTAAAGGATTGGATAAAACCTCCCTCGCCTTCGGTTTTTTGGAAAAGTTCCCAAGCGTGTTTAACCAAACTATCCGACAACCTTTCTATATAAGTAGCTCCCGCTGCCGGATCAACTACCTTGTCCAAATAGGATTCTTCTTTGAGAATAGTGGATACATTTCGGGCAATTCGTTTCGCTCTCTTGGTGGAGTTTTTAAAAACCGCATCATGAGCCGAAAGGCTAAGAGAATTGCACCCACCAATAATGGCAGCCATTGCGGTAGTAGTATTTCGAAGCATATTCACTTGTGTATCATAAAGGGTCTGGTCCCATTCCCCAGAAACAACATGTATAAACAAATCCCCTAAATTGTAATCCTTTAACCCGTAAGCCTGGGCAACTTGAAAGAATAACAAACGGAATGCCTTTAACTTTGCTATCTCCATAAAATAACTGTTACCAACAGCCATATTGAAGGCCATATTCCGAATTACGACTTCCGGCTTAACACCTCTTTCAGTCAAATGGTCCAGATATGCCACGGCCATACCTAAGGTGAAAGCCAATTCCTGCACTACATTAGCTCCGGAATCATGAAAAGGATGACTATTTACCATTATAGGGAAAAAATGAGGGGCTTGATCTCCAATTACAACTGCCTCTTTCAAATGCTCCCAAGCATTTTCATCCAAATCCCCCTTTGTTATCCATTGAGTCAGTACATCTACATTTAAAAACCCTTTTAATGATTTAAAATCTACATTTTGTTCATGCACATAACTAAAATATGATTTTAACAATTGAAGGCCATTTTCCTGAGCATGGAAGGAAAGCTGGCAATATTCAAGTTGAATCCCCTGCAAAAGTACTTGAAGAGAAACGGGGGCATTTACCTGAAAGCAAATTCCTTCAGCTCCTTGCATAAGGGCGTCAATGGCCTCCTTATTGGCCTTTTCTTCATCTTCCACCGTAATCGTTTGCACATTTGACCAAGACCTTAGACCCTGACCGGGAATTTCCTCTCTTCCCCACTGTGCATGAAAAGCCTCCAAATAATCTAAAGGTTGAAGATCTTCCTGAGTATAATAAGGTCTTTGAATAAATCCTTCCGGAGTTTTCCAAAGCAGTTTTTTATCAAAATCGGCACCCTTCAAGTCCAAAGTCACCTTATCTTTCCATTGTTGGTAATTAACCGGCTTAAATGATGAAAAAAGAGGCTTGCTTTCTTTTTCCTGCTTCATATCTTGAAAATAATTAATAATGATTTATTCCTTAGGGAACTAAAATTGCGGTGGCCACAGGATGATATTCAAACCTTTAGAGGCTATGTAAATCAAATATGGCAGGTACAAAAAGTTTATCCCTAATAATTTTTAAACATCTTTTAAAGCCATGATCAGTTTCTTGACCACTTAAAAAATTTTTGTTTCCCCTAAAATTAAGATTTCTACTTCTTAAAAATAAATTTTTACCTATTTGTCCTTAATTCCTCTTGGTTAACTGACAAAATGCTCCTTTTCTTAAACCTTTTTCTCATCTTAAAAGAATCCTATATTAAAAAGTAAAAGAGACTTTGGCTAATGTTAGGTTTTTCTCCACCCCAAACTGAAGAATTTTACCTACCTTTTTTTATGATTCAGAATAAAAAAACATCCTGGGCAACATTGTAAAAATAAAAGTTTAGGGAATCCATAAAGTATTTCATCTCCTATTTTTTAAGTCGTGACCTGATGTAATTTATTAACCCCCCTGCTAAAATAATCTTGATTTGTCTCTCGCTTAATCTATTTGTCAGTTCAATGTCCTTATTTTTTTTTACTACATGGGCGGTCACCCGTTCTCCTTGACTTAATTTTTTCTTTAGATCTTTGAAGGTTATTTTATCATTTACAGTTAAATCTTCATAATCCTGAGGGTGAACAAATTCAAAAGGAATTATTCCAAAATTGATCAGATTTTGCCAACCTATTCTTGCATAACTTTTTGCCAGGACAGCCTTTTGTCCCAAAAAGCGTGGACAAAGGGCAGCATGTTCCCTACTGCTTCCCTGGGCATAGTTTTCACCTGCAATCACTACATGTCCTTGAATTGCCGCTTGGGAGCGCTCATAAAAGCTTTGATCGATTACGTAAAACGAAAACTTGCTGAGCTCTTCCACATTACTCCTTAAGGGTAACACATCACTTCCTGCCTTTAAGATTTCATCTGTAGAAATATTATCAGCCATTTTGAGCAAAACAGATACTTCAAAACCATCTTCAAGGGCAGAAAACTCTGGAAGCCCTTTAATATTTGGCCCCTTTATTAATTGAATATTTTGGGATTCCTCCAATGAAGGTGGAGGCAAAAGCATTTGAGTATTTATATTGATCTCTTTGGGTTCCTTCCATTTTGGATAAATCATTTGGTATCTATTTTCCAAATCTCTTGGATCAGTAATTTCTCCGCACAAAGCCGTAGCAGCTGCGGTTTCCGGACTACAGAGATACACCTGATCATCCAAAGTACCAGACCGACCCGGAAAATTCCTTGGCATGGTACGTAAACTAATGCTTCCACTTGCTGGAGCCTGCCCCATCCCAATACAACCCATACAACCCGTCTGATGAATTCTTCCTCCTGCTTGCAGAAGGGCCGCCAACCGCCCTCCTTCAATAAGATTTTGAAAAGTTTGACGAGATGAAGGATTGATATCCAATGACATTTGGCTAGCAATGGTCTTGTTTTTTAAAATTTCTGAAACAACAGCAAAATCTCTTAAACCGGGATTTGCAGAAGAGCCCACCACCACCTGGGCCGCTTTTGTCCCTTTTACTTTTTTAACTGGAACCACCTTTCCCGGGCTACTAGGACAGGCTATTAATGGAATTAAATCATTTAAATGAATTTCCTCCAACTCATCATACTCCTCCTCGCTATCTGCTTCCAATTCTACCCAATCTTTTTCCCTTTTCTGTTGCTTTAGGAAAAAACGAGTAATTTCGTCCGAGGGAAATACTGAGGTAGTAGCACCCATTTCTGTTCCCATATTGGCAATAACATGTCGATCCCAAGTTGAAAGTGTTTTTAAACCTTCTCCAAAATATTCAATGATAAACCCTCTCCCTCCTTTGACATCATGACGACGTAGCATTTCAAGTACCACATCCTTAGCACTCACCCAATCGGGTAACAGTCCTGTTAATTTCACCCCCAACACTTTAGGCATTTTTACAAAGTAAGGTTCACCTGCTGAAGCCAGTGCAACGTCTAACCCTCCGGTTCCAATGGCCAACATACCTAGTCCTCCACCAGCACAAGTATGACTATCTGATCCCAAAAGGGTTTTACCCGGTATTCCAAATCGTTCCATATGCACAGCATGGCTAATGCCATTCCCTGAACGACTAAACCAATAACCAAAACGAGCAGAAGCAGATTGTAGAAAACGATGATCATCTGCATTTCTAAAATCTGTTTGCAAAAGATTATGATCCACATATTGCACAGCTACCTCTGCTTTCGTTCTTGCCAATCCTAAGGACTCTAATTCTAGCATCACTAAGGTTCCTGTAGCATCCTGCTGTAAGATATGATCAATCCGTAACCCGATTTCAGTTCCAACTTCTAATTTACCTGAAATCAAATGTGAATGGAGAAGTTTATGTGTGGCATTCATGACTATGGGATTAAAAAGGAAGGAACTATACAACCAAGTAGAAGTAATGAGACAATAAATTAATTAAAAGATTTAAAAATTCTTCCTTCCTTATCTACTTTTAAATTACTTGCTTTCTCTTTTTTTAAAACTCTTACCTTGACCGCTCATAATCTGTAAAAATCTTTTTTATCAAAAAACACTTCCACCCAAAAACCCCTTCTATTTAGTAAGCCGACATATTACTGAACCATAAAAAAACAAGAAAGGATTGTATAAAGTCACTCCCCCTCCACCAATTTAATAATTCTTTTGTCAGATATCCACATTATTTAAGTGCTCGAATTTTCTAAATAAATCCCAATAAAACCTTCTGAAAATCACCAAATTATCAAATCATTAATAAAATTTTGCCATATATTTATATACTAAATTTGGTATCGAAATACTTATTTTTTATATTATCAATTAGTATATTAAATTTATCGCACATATATTTCAAGGAAATATAGTGTGACAAAAAAGGAATGTAAAAATTTTTTTTGCGAATTTTCAACTATTTAAATTTAATAAACCATGGCAAATCCAAACGAACAACTCGCCTCCATCCCTTTTGGAACTCTAATTGGTGATCCGTTAAAAGCCACAGTAGAAGCGCAAGCAATAGCCGCTCGTTCGACTGTAGACTTTATCAATGATGTAGGGTTTAAGACTATTACAAATAACAAGGAGACCACCAAAGAAGTACGTTATGTTTCCTTTACCTATAAAAAAAGGGACACAACAGGAACAGAGCAAACATTCCAGGTGGATGTACCAGTATTAACTATTGTTCCTATTCCGTTTATTCGGATCAACGAGTTTAATCTAAACTTTAAAGCTAAGATTACCTCAATTGAAACCGAACAAACCAAAAAATCCAACAGCCTGGCCATGGATGCCTCCATCAGTGCTTCAGCAAAATATTTGTTTTTTAAGGCCAATATGAACGCTTCGGTTTCCAGTAAAAAGGACTCTTCTTCCACTAAAGATTCCCGTTACTCAACCGAATACACGATGGATATTAATGTGCATGCCCAACAAGATGATATACCAGCAGGATTATCACGCATGTTGAATATTCTCGAAGATCAAGTAACACATCAATTGAAGCCATCCAATGGAGTGGATAAGGCAAAAAGCGTTGAAGCTAAAAATCCCTGATTTCAATAAACCGAAATCAATTCAAGGGTAAATCCATTGATAACTATTAGATAGCCGGACCTTATAACAGGTTCGGCCCTCATATTTTTTGATTTTACAGCACTTATTTTTAGTGATATGTCAGAACAATCCAAGGATTTAATCAGCCTTCGGGAAGTATTAGGAGCAGTTTTAAAAGAGGTATCAGATTCAAGGTTTTTATCTGATAAATACTCTCGGGAGTTAAGCCGAGTATACCAGCAGGATGATATTATGAAAGTTTTCCCTGTACCTCGTTCCGAAATAAAAGAATTAGACCTAGAGCTAAAGTTTGCCTTTGATGAAGTAAAAAAAGAGCCTTATCGTGCCGAGGTTTTAGATCGAAGGATAAAGCATATCTTTCAATTGTATGACAATCTAGTTAAAAATACCATTATACAATCCATTCTTAACTTTTACCAAAAGGATGATTTTCAAGTTTTAAGAAAGGAACATGCTGATGAATGGGAAAACATCTGCCAAAAACTCCAATCTAATGCTCTAGGCATTCAACTGGAAAAACTCATTAATGAATACTTTTTATGGGGATATAAAAGGTGGATGGATTATGCCGTCACTTTTTGTCAACTTCAAGGAAAAGATATTCCTGAACAGGTAGAAATTGACACTCATATTTTGGCTCAAGGCCTGATGGACTTACTATTTAGAGGGTTTCAGAAAAGAGATTTCCTTACATTAGATGATGGGGAAAAAAATCATCAAGCCCTTTTAAATCAAGATTTCTTTGGGGCTTTCAATCTAGAGCAAGGTTCAGAAAAAGAACAAATATTCCGATCCCAAATGATCAATGCAATTGTCAACCAATTGCAGGACATGAAAAAAAGATTTAAAAGAGTCATAAATATCCCATTTGAAGAGGTAAACACCTATGTGAATGTATCAGCTGACAAACTGGAATCAATTGACTTGAACAAACTGTGCACAGTGAGGATCAAAACTACCTTAAAAAACTACACATGGACAGCACTAGATGGGGAGGAGAGTCATAAACTGATACCTGATTGATCATCTAAATAACTATACTTTGGACCACCTCTATCAAAGAAATGGATAAACACGATAATAACAAATACAGCATCAACAAGGTAAAGTCTCTTTCGCTTTATCAATTAATTGGAGCCCCTCTGCATGCCCTGGTTGAAGCCGAAGTTCAGGCCGTTCAAAGCTCCTTACAATACATTTTGACCCATGGTTTCGAGCAAAATGGAGAAGAAGAAGGCTATGGAAAATTGAAAATGTTAACCTTTACGCATAAAGGGACCAACAGCAATGGGCAAGAAGTAATAAAAGAGACCAGCATTCCCTTATTGACACTTTTACCTATTCCTTTGCTAAGCATCAAAAATGCAGAATTAGAATTTAATCTAAAAGTAACCGATTTCAAAAGGGAATCACTTAGCCCCTTAAATAAAACTTATGGGAAGAAAGACCTTGAACAGGATCGTGCTCTTTCTCCAGACAGGATAGGATTTTCTGCTACCATGGGAGTAAACTCCAGGGAGAACACCAGTTCCACCGACTATCAAATTCGTGTAAAAATGAATGTAGAACAATCAGATATGCCATCCGGTTTATCCAAATTATTAGGATTAGTTGAGGAAGAAAGTAGCAGCAAAGTCAAGCATCCAA
>NZ_SMMB01000943.1 GCF_009711365.1 Xanthovirga aplysinae
TGCCAATGGCAAAGTAATATACTGTATTATATCCTGGATAAATTCCTTCTATCATAACGCCCCCAGCTTTGTTTTTCAATATTTTTTGAATGTCCTTTGCTGAAGCAACCTTTTGACCATCTACACGGGTAATTATAAAACCTTCTTCCATGGTGGTATATTTTCTCAACTTTCCTTTGGTTAGCTTCTCCACTTGGACACCACCACTAATTCCTAATTTTTGAGCTTTTTCTTTGTCAATTCCCTTCAATTCAGCACCTAGGTTCGACAGTAAATAAACCTCTTCTTTTTTAACAATTTCAGTATTTCCATTGCTGTTTTTAAGGGTTACGGCAATATCCATTTCTTTTCCGAATCGATTTACCTGAACCTTAACATTATCTCCCGGGCGATATTGGCTAATTTTACCTTGAAGTTCTGCCACAGTGCTGATCTCCTTGCCATCTACTTTCCGAATCACATCACCTATTTTTATCCCTGATTGTTCCGCTGATCCGTCCTCAACCAAGTTGTTGATGTATACTCCTTCCGTTACCTCCAGATCTTCTTCCTTCGCCAATTGGCTATTTACATCTTGAATATAAATCCCTAAGTATCCCCTCTGCACGGTACCATATTCCATCAGGTCATTGACCACCTTATTGACTATATTGGAAGGGATTGCAAAAGAGTATCCTGAAAAGGATCCGGTGGGACTGGCAATGGCTGTATTAATTCCAATTAGGTTTCCATTTAGATTGACAAGTGCACCCCCGCTATTTCCTGGGTTCACCGCCGCATCTGTTTGAATAAACGACTCAATTCGATTTTGGTCATCGATAATATTGAGGTTTCTCCCTTTTGCACTGACAATACCTGCGGTAACAGTGGAATTTAAATTAAAAGGGTTTCCTACAGCAAGTACCCATTCTCCTACTTTTACATCCTCTGAGTTCATAAGGCTCAGGAAGGGTAAGTTTGTTTCCTTAATTTTTAGTAAGGCAATGTCTGTAGAAGGGTCGGTGCCAATTACCTCTGCTGTATAAGTTTTATTATTGTCATGAAGGGAAACTTCAATTTCATCGGCATCTTTGATTACATGGTTATTGGTAACAATGTACCCCTCTGAATTAATAATTACACCAGACCCTGTGGCCACCCTTTCTCTCGGTGTTTGTTGATGCCTTCTTCCATATTCATCTCCAAAGAAAAAACGGAAAGCATCTGGTATATTGCTGTATTGATTTCTAACATGGGCACTTCCAATAGATTTGATATGCACCACTGCAGACATCGATTTTTCTGCAGCAAAAGTGAAATCAACGGGCGTTCCCGAAGGTGGTGAATAATTAGCATAAGAGGTCTTTAGGGATGGAACCGTATTAGTTGTTGGTCTGACGGTTGTAATGGTCTCTTTTGGACCATAAAATTGGAAGGCACCAATTGAAAGTGCACTTCCAAGCATTGCTGAAAGTACTAATTTTGATATGTTATTCATTTTAAATCTACTTTTAGGTGAAGAGATTTAATTGTAGATTAAATTAATTAAAATAGTAATGTTATTTTTATTAATCTTGGTTAAATTTATTGTAATTAATTTTTTTCTAGAAAAATCAAGAACTTTTCTACGTAAATTTTTTCTTTCTACACAGTAAAAAAATATTTGTAATTTAATTGATTTCTAATGAATCTTATTGGTGATAAGCTCTTGAATTTTTATTCTTTTTAATTACAGATAAAAACTTATACGAGTGGACAATAATAAGGTTTTTTTGTTAACAACATAAAAATTCAAGAATAGGAAGAAGCCTTTTGATTTAGAGGGTTAAGGAAGAGCATATTAGTGAATTGGGTCTCTATAAATTTAGTTCTATAAAATTGAAAAAGATAGGAAATTATAAAAAAAGCTGACCCATTTTAGAGGCAGCTTCTTTTTTCCCTCTTTTGGAGAGACTTATTTAATATTTATATGTTTAATGGTTTTTCTAAGTTTTTGATCTGTTTTTGGGATACAAATATCTAATACTCCATCATTGTAATTAGCAGTGATTTTATCTGCTTTTACATGCTCTGGCAAATTGAAAGATCTTTGAAAAGACTCATAACTGAATTCTTTTCTTCTGTAGTCTCCTGCTTTGCTTTTTTCTTCACTGGTTGCCTGATGTTCAGAAGAGATCATCAAAACATCGCCTTCTTCATCCACATCTATTTTGAAATCATCTTTTTTTAGCCCTGGAGCTGCCACTTCCACATGATATTCCTTTTCGGACTCCTTAATATTTACGGCAGGCAGATTGCTTCCCGAAAATGGAGTTCTCATTAAGCTGGGTAAGGTTTTTTCCAACTCATAAAAAGTGTCCCAAAAAGATGGCATCCCTCTTTTATATTTCATCAATTCCATAGTTGTTAATTTTTTAAAGGGTTTATATTCAAAAATTTTAATAGATATTGAAAAATCTTTTTTAAGGAAAAGTCATCTTCATTTTATAGCTTTGGTTTAAAAAAATGTACATGAAAATTTCCCAAAACTTAAATCATCCACTAAACCGTGCTGTATTGAAAACAATAAATTGTAAAGGCTAGTTTCTGGTTTTGGGATTAGAAATCACCAATTTCTAATTTGCTGATCGAGAGGAATTAGGCTGAATTTTAGGTTATTTTGAGACAGTTAATAAGGAGGGGAATCATAACTCTATTATTATTTTGAATAATTTTTTTTGCCTTGTTTTTTTAGGATGTATTTAGACATGGCCTTATTTAAAATAGGGTACAACAATTCCTTTTTTCTACCTTTAAGCTTCTTCTTTAGAATAACTTTATTTTGTCATTCTGATGGATTGGGAACTAAAAAAGAAGAAATTCTCCTCCGGAGGTTTAATTTTTTCGAATTATAAAATAAATCTAAATTTGCATCGGTATTAAATTAGTTCTCCATTAATTAAATAAATAGGAAAGTGGATAAGAGCATTCAGGATTTTTTTGAAAGTTTTAGTGTAGCTGCGGATAAGAATGAATTTATTCAACTTACATTGGGAAAACCTGTCAAATTGAGTGAAATCATTAATGTTTATATCCGAAAGGTTGAGTTAAAAGGTAAACCTTATTTTTCTTTTAAATATCGCTATCATTCCCGTGATGAAGTAAAGAATTTTCTATTTGAAGAAGCTTTAAGTAAAATTTCAGACCTCCTGGGCAATGTTTTTCTTAGTGCTCATCTTTTTACTGTGGCTCACGATTTTCAGCTACATTTTAATAAAAAGAGAAAGGGTCGTTTTTCTCAATTGCCACCGACAAAAATTCCGTCCGGAACTCTCTCTCATAACAAAGAAAAGAAAAGGTTTGTGGAAACTACCAACAACGTTTACCTGCAAAGACTGGGTGTAGTAGACCAGGAGGGAAAGGTGATTAAAAGTCGGCAAGATAAATTCAAACAAATTAATAAATATATTGAGATCGTTGATAATTTAATCAAACAGGCCAAGCTTCCCGAAAAATTGCATATTGTGGATATGGGATCTGGGAAAGGGTATTTGACCTTTGCGTTGTATGATTATTTGGTAAATCATTGTGGGAGAAAAGTTTGTATAACAGGCATAGAGTTGCGAGAAGAATTGGTCAATATTTGTAATGAAATAGCTGAGTTATCAGGATTTAAAAATCTCAAATTTATTTCTCAAGATATCCACCAATATTCGGAAAAGCAGATTGATATTTTAATCGCTCTCCATGCCTGTGACACTGCAACAGATGAGGCGATTTGTAAAGGTATCGTTGCTAATGCAGGCTTGATTATTTGTGCTCCCTGTTGTCATAAACAGATCCGAAAACAAATGAAAACGCATGGTGAAATGCAAGCCATTACTCAATTTGGTATTTTTGAGGAGCGTCAGGCCGAAATGCTCACCGACACTATTCGAGCATTGATATTAGAAGCGAATGGTTATCAATCAAAGGTTTTTGAGTTTATTTCCAATGAACATACGCGAAAGAATGTGATGCTGGCAGGTGCTAAAACTGGTAAAAGTAGAAAACAGGAATCAGCATGGAGTGAGATTTATAAACTTAAAGAAAAGTTTGGTATAGAATATCATTACTTGGAGCGCCTAATGTCCAAATAATCCCTTTTTTATAGAGGGGCAAGATTTTGTCTCTCTATAATGATTTTCATTTCTGCTCTGGGAATTTTTCCCCTTTCCCTCACAAAATTCCAGCTTTTCGCAATAGAGGAAATTTCTTCCCAAATCCAGATCAAATCCCAAAATAAGATGGGGATACAAAATTTTAAGTTCCTATTTTGTCAGACTTACTATCTATTACAATGACCACCTCATTGATTTTATCTGTTAAAAATTCGTTATATATCTAATAGGGAGGAAAAATCCCAAAAAGATGTAGTAAAGGTTTAAAATTTGTCATCTCGAGGTGGTATGAGGTGAAAGTTCTGAGATCCAAATGAGAGAGGGTTTCATTGCGGAAATTGTTTAATGAGAGAGTGTGAAGATAAAATGGATAAGCCTGATTATGAAAATTATACCGTTGAAGACTTCGTTTCCAATGAATATTTTCGCTACTGGGTACTGCATGAAAGTGAAGAGTGTGGGAAATATTGGCAAGCTTGGTTGAAGAAATATCCGGAGAAGAAAGCAATGCTGGAGGAAGCCAGGGAAATTATTCTTTCCCAAACCACAAAAGAAAGAGAGGAAGAACGGATTTGGTCTGATGTGGAAAGTCAAGTCGGTGAAGAAGAAATTAATGAAAAAGAAATTTTTAGGGTTCGAAAGCCCAGAAGGAGTTTTGTTAAGGAAAATTGGAAGAAATTAATATTTCTTCTTGTTCTTTTTTTTGCTGGGATTTTTTATCTCACCCAAAGAAGGATGGAAATTACTGTTCAAATGGGAGAACAAAAGAATTTTATTTTTCCCGATGGCTCCGAGATGTTTCTAAATGCAGATTCCAAATCTTATTTTGAAGTAAGGGAGTGGAGTGAGAAAAGAGTTGTACACCTTTTGGGAGAGGCCTTTTTTCAAATGGAAAAGGGAAATCCATTCACAATCCTTACTCCTTTGGGAGTAATTAAAGGAGATGGCGGAAAATTCAATGTTTATTCGCGACATAAGCGTTTGTCGGTAGATTGTTACCAAGGAGAACTTACTGTAAAATCTAAAATCCATGGAGTAACTAAAACTATTAAAAGTGGGGAAGGGGTGGTTTTTACAGATGATCTTATTAATACATATTCCTTGAATTACCCCAATGGACCAAGTTGGCCTAAAGGGGTCTTTCAGTTTGAAGATGCTCCATTAATTTATGTTTTTAAGGAAATTGAGCGACAATATGCTATTAAAATAAAAGTGGCAGTAAATTTAGGCCAATTAAAATATACGGGAGAGTTTACCGATATGAACTTGAAAGCTACGCTGGATGCCCTTTGCGAGGAATTCGACCTGAATTATGAATTTTACAACGGAAATAGAGTGATCATTACCAGAAAGTAGGGACTTTTCGCCTAAAAGAAATACAAGCTCTTTTCATGGTAAATTTTTAAAAATCTCCTGAAAAGTACCGTTTTATAAAGTAATCAGAAAAAATGAGTTTGAATTTAAGAGGGAATGGAGAAAATTCTATTTCTGATTAAAAAAAGTTTAATTCGAGGGATGTCAGAAATAGTTTCAATAAATTTTGTATGTTTAAATGATAAATGTATGTACATTGAAAAATAA
>NZ_SMMB01000834.1 GCF_009711365.1 Xanthovirga aplysinae
GCTAATATTGAAAATGTTCCTAGCCGGCAGATCACATTAGATGCAATTACGGCATTGGGCCGTATGATTCACCGTGGAGCAGTTGCTGCTGATGGCCTTAGTGGAGATGGTTGTGGGTTCCTTTTTTCAATACCAGACCAGTTCTTTAGAAGAATTTCTCAAATCAATGGTTTTGACTTATCAAATCAATATGCCATTGGGATGATGTTTATAAAAGAGGAGAAGCATAAAAATGTTTTCAATGAAGTTTGTGAAAAACATGATTTGAAGGTCTTGTTTTACAGGGAGGTGCCTGTAGATATTTCTTTTCTTGGTGCGCAGGCCAAGGATGTTTTGCCTGAAATAGTGCAGGCATTTGTTGCTCCCGATTCCTTAATGGCTGCCAGAAGGTTTAGTGAATTATTGTATTTGGTGCGTAAAGAAACGGAAAACAGACTGAAGGGTGATGAGGATTTTTATATAGCTTCTCTATCCGATAAGGTGATTTCTTATAAAGGTTTATTAATGCCCCAGTATATTCAGAATTTCTTTTATGATTTACAGGAAGATGATTTTGCAGTAAGTTTTGTGCTTTTTCATCAACGGTTTTCTACCAATACACTTCCAAGGTGGTCTTTAGCACAACCTTTTCGGACAGCTGCCCATAATGGAGAAATTAATTCCATAAAGGCTAATAGAATTAACCTGTTGGCTCATACAGAAAATCTCAAAAGCCGTGTTTATTCCGAGGAAGAATTGAGGTGTATTTTACCTATTGTTGAGGAGGACGGAAGTGATAGTGCCAGTATTGACAATGTATTTGAATTTTTGGTGACAAATGGGGTGGATTTTTTTAAGGCTGTGAGAAGTCTTGTTCCAGCTCCTTGGCAAAATGCCCCACACATGGACGCCCAATTGAGAGCCTTTTATGAATATACAGCTGGTAATTTTGAGGCTTGGGATGGGCCAGCTGCTCTTAATTTTACTGATGGACGGTATTTAGGGACAGTTTTGGACCGAAACGGTCTTCGTCCGGTAAAATACATCATCACCAAGGATAATCGCCTTATGTTAAGTAGTGAATTTGGAGTGGTGGATGTGGATGACGATTTGATTTTAGAGCAAGGCCGCCTGAAGAGTGGCGAGATGATAGGGGTAGATTTAAAGTATGGGATTATTCTCAAGAATGAGGAAATAAACGATTTTTTGAAAGAATCCAGACCTTATAATAGATGGCTAAATGAAAATAGCGTTTTCCTGGTAGAACATATTGATGATAATTATGGAGATCATTCAGATTATTATTATGAAAATTTGGTTGAACTCCAAAGGTATCATAATTACACCAACGAGGTGCTACAGCAAGTGATTCAACCTTTGCTGGAAAAGGGGAAAGAAGAAACAGGATCTATGGGTGATGATACACCTTTGGCTTGTTTCAGTGAAAAAAGTAGAAATTTTTCAGACTTTTTCCGACAGAAGTTTGCTCAAGTGACTAACCCTCCCATAGATCCTTTACGCGAAAAGGTGGTCATGTCTACAAGTGTTTCATTTGGAGCTACGACCAATATACTGAGAGAGACCTCTGAAAATGCCCATAAAATCCGTTCCATGACTCCCTTGCTTTCCAAGGAGCGTTTGGATGTGTTAGAATCTTTCGGAACACCAGGATCTCCTCTTTATGACCCAAATTATAAAGGTGCCTATTTTTCTACTGCATTTAAAAAGGATTTGCAAACAGCTTTAAAAACATTGGGTGAAAGGGTAGTTAATGCTGTGAAAAATGACCAAGTACACCTGGTCTATTTAGATGATAGGGGCCTTACGGAAGAAATGGCCTTAATTCCAATGCCAATGGCTGTTGGTTATTTAAATCAATTGCTTACAAAGAAAGGATTAAGGTCTAAGATTACTTTGGTGGTGATCACTGGAGAAGTTATGGATTCACATTCACTTGCTGTTTTGATTTCCTTTGGAGCTATAGCAGTTTATCCTTACTTGTTTTATGCTTCTATTCTTCAATTGATTGAACGCAAAGGCCTAGTGAGTCTACGGGATAAGCGACTGGGATTGAAAAAAGCTCACAATGCCTTGATTCAAGGAATTCTGAAAATTATGTCTAAAATGGGAATTTCTACCCTGCGTTCCTATTATAATTCTGCATTGTTCGATGTGATTGGTTTAAGCAAAGAAATGGTAGAAGACTGTTTTTTGGGTGCTTATCCATTAATACCTGGATTAACATATGCGGATATCGAAGAGAGAATTCGTAGTATTCATCAATTAGCCTTTAAAAGTCAGCGATTAAAGATGGCTTTTCCATTGGAAGCTGGTGGATTTTATAAATACACTCCTGGTGGGGAATATCATGATTTTTCTCCTGATTTAGTTCATGATATTCATCAATTTGCAAGAAATGGAGGGTCAGAAGATTATGAACCTATTCGTGATCGTGTAAATAGACGGGGTTTACGAATGATCAGGGATTTCTTCAATCTAAATTCCAATCGAAGTCCTGTATCCCTGGAAGAGGTGGAGCCTGCTTCAGAAATTATGAAAAGATTTGCTTCCGCTGCAATGAGTTTGGGATCCATTTCACCAGAAGCTCATGAAGCAATTGCTGAAGCGATGAATACTATTGGGGGGATGTCAAATTCTGGAGAGGGTGGAGAAGATTTAGCGCGTAGAGCTGGTACGTTGAAAAATAGCCGGATTAAGCAGGTGGCCTCGGGTAGATTTGGGGTGACCCCAGCCTATCTTAGAAGTGCGGATGAAATTCAAATAAAAGTCGCTCAAGGTGCCAAACCTGGAGAGGGAGGGCAGCTTCCTGGGACAAAAGTTTCTCCATTAATAGCTTCTTTGCGTTGTACTATTCCTGGTGTCACCTTAATTTCTCCGCCCCCTCATCATGATATTTATTCTATTGAAGATTTGGCTCAATTGATCTTTGACCTTAAACAGGTAAATCCTAAGGCCCAGGTTAGTGTGAAGCTGGTATCTTCCGTGGGAGTTGGTACCATCGCAGTAGGAGTGGCCAAGGCTTATGCAGATAAAATCATCATTTCTGGAGCCGATGGAGGAACAGGAGCAGCCCAGGTGGGTTCAATTAAATTTGCTGGAAATCCTTGGGAGCCAGGATTATTAGAGGCCCATCATGCCTTAAAAGTTAATAATTTGAGAGGAAATGTGGAGCTACAAACAGACGGTGGACTTAAAACTGGTTTGGATGTGGTAAAAGCCGCAATCTTTGGAGCTGAAAGCTATGGTTTTGGTACAGTACTGTTGTCAATGGTAGGATGTAAAATATTGCGGGTTTGTCATCTAAATAAATGTAGTGTAGGGATTGCAACCCAGGACAAACAATTAAGAACTCATTATAAAGGAACCGTTCAAGCAATTGTGAATTATCTCAATCAAGTGGCAGAGGAAGTGCGTGAAACTCTTGCTTCATTAGGGTATACAAAACTGAATGATATTATAGGTCAATCGGATTTACTTTCTGTTGTTGAAAATTCTAAGGCGAATAAATTCGATTTTGCATCACTCCTCATAAAGACTGATGGAGATAATATTCGAACTATCAAAAGAAATGAACCTTTTGATGATAATGCCTTTGAAAAAAATATTCTTCATGAACTAAAGCCTATTATTCGACACCCAAATCAGAGGGTAATTCTTAAAAAGCATATTGTGAATACCAATCGTAGTTTTGGTGCTTTGATCAGCGGGGAAATTGCCCAATATTACGGAGACGAGGGAATTGAAAAAGATCATATTCAAATTAATTTGAAAGGAACGGCAGGCCAATCTTTAGGGGCTTTTTTGATCCAGGGTATGTATTTACGGCTCAAAGGAACGGCCAATGATTACGTTGGGAAAGGAATGAAAGGTGGCCGCATTGTTATTGTTCCAGAAAATCGTAGTAAGTCATATAGCTTGGCGGGAAATACCTGTTTATACGGAGCTACGGGAGGAAAACTTTTTGTGGCCGGTCAAGTAGGTGAACGTTTTGCCGTTAGAAATTCAGGAGCTTTGGCAGTTGTGGAAGGGACCGGTGATCATCCTTGCGAATATATGACAGGAGGAACCGTGGTTATCCTTGGAGAAACAGGAATTAATTTTGGTGCAGGAATGACAGGAGGGGTAGCCTTTGTTTACGACATCGATCGTCGATTTACAGACCGAATGAACCAAGAGTTGATTAAGAAAGAGCGAATTGATATGGACGAAATGGATGAAGCACGCTTCTATTTGAAACAGATTTTGCAAAGCTATTATTTCCGAACTAAGAGTCCGAAGGCTAAGCTCATATTAGATAATTTTAGACAACAATCTCGGTATTTTTGGATGGTGACATCCAAAGATATGTCGGCCCCATTAAATCCTATGGAGGGGCACTAAGGAGAAATGGAAAGATGGAGGCTTTTAAACTTACCAGTTCCTTCACCTTACCAAAAGGTATAATTTCACTTGTTAAATAAATAGGATTTCGAATGATGGATTTTTGCAACCAAATTGATTTGAGT
>NZ_SMMB01000828.1 GCF_009711365.1 Xanthovirga aplysinae
AACTTGCCTAAAGCGGAATTAATTAAAAAAATAAGGATCCCATGTATCATCATTTGCCAAATAGCGCCAAAATGCTTTTTGATCATATTCGTCAGGAGTTGATTTCCTATTATGGAGAACAAGAAGCACAAAGCATGACATTCTGGCTAATGGAGGAGATTCTAGATTGTTCTCGTAATGATGTGCTTATAGATAAAATATTAGAAGTAAGCGAGGAAAAAGAGTTAAAGTTGACCACTGCCACCCAAAGACTTAAGGGACATGAGCCTATTCAATATATTTTAGGAGAGACAGAGTTTTACGGGCGAAAATTCTCGGTAAATGAACATGTTTTGATTCCTAGACCTGAAACCGAAGAATTAGTGCATAAAATAATTGCCGACAACCCCATTCCGGAACTGCAAATCTTAGATATCGGAACGGGTAGTGGTTGCATTCCGGTTACCTTGCAAAAGGAAATGAAGAAACCTGAAGTTTTTGCCTTGGATGTTTCAGAAGAAGCATTGAAAGTGGCCAAGGAGAATATCATGAGAAATCATGCCCAGGTTGAATTATTACATCTAGATATTTTAAAAGAAAATCTGCCCCTGCAGAATTTAGACATTATTGTCAGTAACCCTCCCTATGTATTGGAATCGGAGAAAAAGCTGATGCACCCCAATGTTTTGAAACATGAACCTTCTCTGGCTCTTTTTGTAGACGATGAACACCCGCTCTTATTTTACCGCAAGATTACACATGTGGCTACTCAAAGTTTAAAAAGGGGAGGAAAACTTTATTTCGAGATCAATGAGGCATTTGGTAAGGAAACAGCAGCCCTTTTGCAAGCTGCAAAGTTTCAAGAAATAGAGATTATCCAGGATTTGCAAGGAAAAGACCGATTTGTAACGGGGAAAAAGACCTAAGAAGGCCTTCGGAAAGGGCAATCATACGAACAAAAATAACCCATCTCCTGAAACTTAATTGAAAAGGGTCACAAATTGATAATCTAAAGAAAAATGGAAATGAGAAAAGAAAATCCAGGTTTTTATTCTCATTTCCTAATTATTTAAATTCCCTCTGCTTCAACAGCATTTACCTCATTTGGAAGCATTCGCTTTAATAAGTTCTCAATACCTGATTTTAAAGTGACTGTTGATGAAGGACAACCACTACAAGCACCTTGCAGTAAAACTTTCACCACTCCCTCCTTATAGGAATGAAAAGTAATAGCACCCCCATCAGATTCCACAGCTGGGCGAATATATTCATCAAGAATGCCTTTAATCTTTTTAACCGTTTCGGAATCTTCTTCATTTATCTCTACTTCCTCACGAAGTGCTTCAGGAATAATGATTTCCTTATTTTCTTCCAGATAACCTTTGATAAAGTCTTTAAGCTCTGTTCTAATCTCCTCCCAATCTTTACCTTCAGCCTTAGTAATAGTCACAAAGTTGCTCATGAAGAAAACCCTCTCCACATAAGAAAAAGATTGAAAAATCACCTTAGCTAAAGGGGAGTGTTCAGCACTTTCCAGATTTGGGTAATCGTAACTCACTCCATCTGGTAACAACATGAAATTAGCCACGAACTTCATTGAATTTGGGTTCGGGTTAGCTTCCATGTATATATTTACATTTCGTTTTTGCTTATCGTTGTTTATAGTTTGCATAAATCTTAACTTTTTGACTATGGTATCTTTATGTCGGTGTAAAGGTAAATAAAAATTGATTAATAATTCTGAGTCTCAGCTGTCAGTACCTCTATCAAGAGCAAAGGAAAAACGAATGATCAATATAAAAAGTACCCTTTAATCCATTCGCTTATTTCTTTAAAAGCAGGAAAAGTAAGTCCACTTCAAGATAAGTTGTCATTTGAAAGCGGGCCCCTTTCACAATTTATTTTTCATTATAATATAAATTAATCACTTAACTCCTTTCTCTTTTTTCCTTATATTGAAAATAAAAGACAGAGAAAAAAAGCACAACCTCCTTAAGTCCACCCTACAATATTAATGCTCTAAAATGGAACCAAAATCTCGCCTACAAAAAGAAGCACTTCCCTCTTTACCTTTAGATGAATGGGAAAAAACCAAAATGACCTTCCATCTTTTTTTGCAAATAATTGGAAAAATTCGTCTCCAATTTAGTCCACGAAAGAATCACTGGTGGAATGTAACTCACTATGTAAATACGAGAGGACTGACGACTTTTTCAATTCCCTATGCCAATGGTACGGAAGTTTTTGAAATGAGTTTTGATTTAATCGATCATCAATTTATTATTCAAACAAGTAAAGGAGAAAAAGCTATCCATGACCTGTATGATGGCTTAAGCGTCGCTGATTTTTACCATTGGGTTGTCGATACTTTAAAACATGTCGGAATAGAAGTAAAAATTCAGGATAAACCTTTTGACCTCCCGGCAAAGGGGCATTTTCGAGAAATTAAGGAATGGGCATCCTATCAAAAGGAATATATGCATAGGTTTTGGCGTATTTTGTTATGGGTTGACGGAGTGTTTAAAGAATTTAGCGGCCGATTTTATGGAAAAACCTGCCCTGCCCATATCTACTGGCATCATATGGACTTAGCCATGACACGCTTTTCGGGAAGAAAGGGTCCTAGGATGGAAAGCGATTCTATTGTAGAAAAGGAAGCATATTCCCATGAAGTGGTCAGTTTTGGCTTTTGGGCAGGAGATGATCAAGTGCGAGAACCCGCCTTTTATTCCTATACCTATCCTTTGCCGAAAGGAATTGACCAACAACCTTTACAGCCAAAAACAGCACAATGGGTAGAAAGCAATGGTAGCCCCATGGCCTTTTTAACCTATGATAAACTTAGGCAATCAGATAATCCTCGTCAAGACTTATTGGATTTTATGGAAAGTGCTTACCAAGCGGGAGGTTCTTTAGCAGGTTGGAATCTGGAGGAAATGAAGGCACCTCCTCTCAAGGAAATGTAAAAAGGATTGAGGTTACTTTCAGACCTCAATCCTTTTTGCTTATTTATTGGTCATCCCTTTTAAAGGTCACTATATAATTTCCATTTGTATTATCATATACTTTGAAGGAAAGTGTTTTGCTATCATAGTTTACATAAACAGGATTATTCAAATCTGTAAAAGTAGAGAAATCCGGCAGCTTGTAGTAGTAGCTATCAAAGTAAAAATAGTTTCCATCCTTATAGATATAAAAGTCCGAAACTAGTATGTTTTTATCATTATTAGGATGACCTGAATCTATGTAGCTACTTGTATTGGTATTATCATCAAAGGTTATCACTAAATTCCCGCTACTATTAATATCCAGTTTGTTTATCGGGAATGGCACTTCCACATCATTATCATTTACTGCAGATTGAAATTTCCAACTGCCCACAAATGGCAAATTTTTTCTTTGGATTCTTGTATGAAATATTTCCTCTTCAGAAGGATAGATATAAATATTACCTACATTTTCAGTTATCCCATTTATATTTTTGTAAATATAGTATTGTCCAGCTGGAAGGTCCTCAAAATTTACAACTCCTTCTTGGGCGGAGGCTTTGTAAACTATTTGCTCCCATATTTCCTCCAACGAGAGGTGACGGTACTCTTCGTTATCATTATTACTAGGCGCAAGCCCAAAATCAATTTTTAATTCTGGGTTAATATAATCAGTGTCAATAAGTTTGTCTTTACTATTGGTCAGGTGAATAATTAGATCCCCAATCTGGGCTTCAATTTCCAATACCAAGCTAAGCTCTATTGTCTGGTTATCTATTACCTGAATTTGTTTAAGGGAATTATATTCCCTACCATTTATCATATAAGTGGTATATGCAGTATAGTAGCCCTTTTGAAGGTAGTCCACATTGATAACCCCAGTTTCGTCGGTAGTGTATTGGAATAGTGGGACAGAATAATCTGAATAATAATTTGAAAAGTTATCAAAAATCTGAACTGTTACATTGCTTATTGCATTCCCTTCTTGATCCTCCACATGGAGAATTAGCGAAGGTACATCAGTAGTGTTAAGAGTGATGGTTAATTCATTAATTTGCCCGCTAATTACCCGAATCTGCTTTAAGGATGCATATTCCTTACCATCAACCACATAGGAAACATACGCGATATAAGCACCCTCCAAAATTTGTTCAACAGCAATTAAACCTGATTCATCAGATTTAAATTCGAACAGAGGGGCATAATTTTCTATGTCCAACTCATAGCTTACATTAGTATCATATATTTGAATACTGGCATCACTTAGTGCTTTTCCATCTTGATTCTCAACCTGTAGCAGTAAAGAAGAAATCCCATCAATAGGGTCATCATCTTTTTTACAGGCGGTTAAACAACTAAGGATTAAGATAAATACAAAAAATGGTAAAATCTTTTTCATTTAATTTTAATTAAATTTATAGGTTTAGGGAAGGCGCAAAAATAGTAT
>NZ_SMMB01000539.1 GCF_009711365.1 Xanthovirga aplysinae
CATATTCTTGTTTAATTCAACACAAAAAAAGGAGGCCATTTAAAGGTCTCCTTTTTTAAATCCCATACAACAACTAGTTAGATCTATAAAGAATTCTTTTTGACTCTATCAGTTTATTATTTACGTAAAATTCCACTAAATAGGTGCCTTTATTAATTAAATTGGCACTTTCCAATCTAACACTATGCGTACCTTTTTCTTTAACCTCTTTTGAAACAGGTGTTGATACCAAATTGTTATTCATATCCCTAACAAAAACGGAAATCAGACTTTTGTTAAATAGCTGGTATTCAATTGTTGTACTCGCATTGAATGGATTGGGATATATGGTGGTTAACAAGGCTCCATTTCCACAGTTTGCTGTATTATAGGTAAAGGTAACATCATGCGTAATATCACTTCCATCTGGGCAACTATAAGTAGCCGTACAAAAAAGGGTAAAAGAACCGGCTGAATTTGGTACACCTGTTATACTGGTACCTCTATCTCTAGATATAGTAAAGTTTGTTGTAGACCAAGAATATGTACCACTTCCAGCCACATCCGCAGATTCTTGCAAAGCAAATCGCCATCTACGATTTCGATTTCCGGAAAAAGGAGAACATCGGGTCAAACTAATATTAGGCTCATCAATATTACACACAGGTGGAGGCGGTGGAGGTGTCCCCCCAGAAGGATAAGTGCCATTTAAACTCATAACACCTGTATTATCTGGGTCAAGCCAGCTACTTAGGCGCCTTCTACTTTCATTGGGATCTAAATCCCAGGATGCATAAATTTTACCATAAACTCCCGGATCATTAGCAGGGTCAGAACAATTAATAGAACTTCCACCATAAAGTTGCCCTATCACATGACCATTACTATTGAATAATGGAGAACCAGAAGATCCGCCCTCTGTTACTGAAAATCCATTCGTTGTTTGACTCCACTGAATTTGCCAGTAGTTTTGAGGGTTTGATAAGCCAATATTAGTAGAAGGATTTGGCACTATATTATGGGTGGCAATCTTTTTGATATCTCCAGAAGGATGATGAATCCCTACTCCTCCACTTCCAGGCCTATCGGAACGATCCCACCCATTAAAATATAAATTTAGGGGATCATTTAAATCTAATGGACTTTCGGTTAGTCGCAACAGCGCAAAATCAGATGCAGAGTTATTAGCAACTATAGTAGCTCCATTAGTGGAAGGAGGAAGAAAATCAGAACCATCCGAACAGGTCGGGCTTTCATAATTCCAATAAAAAGACCAGTGACCTAGATCCGGACTGTTAATGGCATCAGCAGAACCATCCAAACAGTGATCAGCTGTTAGAAAATATGGAGTTCCATCCTCTCGGGCATTATTTATCAATGAACCGGTACACCAACGAGTGCCATTCACCAAAATCATCGCAACACTTGTTTTCTGATCTTGCCAACTATTACCTTCCTCACAATTTACATTAACCTGGCAACTACCGGAATCTCCAAAACTTTCTTGCTGACTAACACTTCCCAGAACACTAATATAACGGTACCCGTGCACAACTTTAGAAATCTCAATTACCCCTTCCCCGCTTACAGTATGGGGCTCAAAATACTCCAAGGTAATAGTATTACCATATACTAAACCTGTAGCAAACTTTTTCGGATTTGCTTGCGTACCTTTATTATTCTGTTCTGTGAAAGCCCCAATAACCTGACTTTTCGATTTGTTGTAAATAAACAAAGAAGCCCCTTCCGGCAGCCAAAACTTTTCATATAACAAATTTAAAGATAAGGCTCCTGGTGCCTGAATATCCAAACGCCATAACCTACCTCCATCTACTTCCTGCCAAAGGCCAGAATTATTAAGATGAAGATTCACATTATGGGGAAAACCAAATCGTGGAGGCAAACCATTAGCATCATCTTGTTGGTCTTCCTGTTGTAGTTGAACAAGATTAACTGAAGGCATAATCTCAACTGGGATAATTGTTTCCTGAACAGTTTGTTGGAAACTATATGGCACCCCTCCGGCACTTATTTGTGCCTGAATTGGCAAAAACAAGGCTGGCAACAGCATGGTACAAATAAACAACAGAAGTTTCAAGGTTGGTTTTGTTTTCATAGGTATTGTTTTTGATTAAGAATAAATGAAAGAAGGGAATTAATAGAGTTTATTTACTTTATATTAAAATGGAGGTATAAACATTTATTTAGGAATATAAATTCCTTTTTTTACTCTAT
>NZ_SMMB01000184.1 GCF_009711365.1 Xanthovirga aplysinae
ACTGTTGGTACTATCCCCATAGCCTATGAAACCTGTTCTGACTCCATCACCGTCGTGATATTCTATATAGGAATGTTGGCCATTACCTACTCCATTTGCATGAAGTTGAACACTACCTCCATTTCCGAATTTACCAATGCTAGTTACTTTGAGGTTTCCCTCTACATGAAGCGCTTCGGTTGGGTTTATAACATTGATACCGGTTTTATGGTCAGGAAGAACAAAAATGCCATTTGCAGATTGCCATGGATTAGGACCAAAGGCTAAATATAAACGCTCTAAATCCTGATTTGAGGCTTTTAAACCTACTCCAGCTTTTGCATTCGTATCAGTAACTTGATCTAAATCATCAAACCAGGTGATTCCTCTTGCCCAAGAACTACTCTCTAAAGTTTGGGTAAAAATACCTCCATCAGTAATTTTTAGGGAGGATTCATAAAGTCCGTTTATCGTTAAATCTTTTTCAAAAATTCCCGATCCTGCAACTGTTAAATTTTGAGCTATTTCTGCATTTCTTTGGAATTTAGCAGTTTTATCCCCTTCAACGGAGAAGGCTATATGGTCACTTCCCTTGGCTCCCTCTGGCCCGGCTACTACTACAAAACGTCCTCCTACTTCT
>NZ_SMMB01000357.1 GCF_009711365.1 Xanthovirga aplysinae
AAACTTAATTCTCTTTTCCGGTCTAGAAAACAGCGCCAAAATCCATTCTGATTAATTTTCGAATAAACGACCTGAAAAAGCTGAAATTCTGGCAAATTGAAAGTTAGGTTGGAATTATCCCAGAAGGTTGGTCTTTAGTGGATCGGCATTTGCTGCTGCAGTTGTCTATTTTTTTTCCATTCATAAACAATAAACTGGCAGGTTTTTTCTATAAAAAAATAGCCAACTCCTAATCGAGTTGGCTAAAATTTTATGCTTTAATTAATACATTTGCAGACATGGATAAACTTTACTTTTCCTCTTTTCAGTCTTGTCCACATACACTAGTTTCCCTTTAGATAATATTTGTCGTCTCCACTTTCCATCAAAAAGTTATTTTCGGCTAGGGCTGCTTGCAATTTAAGGTTTTGTTGTAGCTCTTCTTTTGATCCAGTGATGTGCTGGATCAAGTTAATATTTTGGTCATAAATAAAGATCTCCTGTGGGAGAGGCATAATGTTTTCATTTAAGGTGTTAATTACTTCGTTGGCTAATCTAATTTCTTCTTCTTTGCTTAAGATTTTTTCATGGGATAATTCCATAGTTAAGGTGTCTGGTTTTTTTACACCTGAGTTAATAGATGAAAGGTTTAATGATAAAGCTAGGGTTCCAAGGAATAACATGGTGGATTATATATTTGATTGGTTGAAACGGGTTTGATGGTTATTTGTGATTAGGTCAGTAATAATTCAACGGTTAAGCGAGGACTACCAAATTATGTGTAAATCACTAATGGGAGTGGGTTTAGTGGTTTATAACTAAATGTCGTTTTGATTTTTGAACCAGGACTGTTTAAATACTAAATTCTATTTTTGCCCTAATGGGTTTGATTAATTTTTTTATGAATTTAAATAATTCTCTACAGATCTCCCTATTTTATTTAATAAACTAATGTTATATTTTTTAGTTTTATTAGGTTGTGAATTTGAGTGAATTCTTTTGCCTGGAGCTGACTAATGTGCTTTTTGCAGAGGTTACTGAAACAGCGGACTTAAATATCCGGAGGCCAGTTGTACCATCAACCTCAATGCGCAGCAAGATTAAAAAAAATAGCCGGCTCCATTATGAAGTCGGCTAAAACCTAATCCTATTAAATTTACTACCTTTCCTATTTGAACTTCTTATTAACTTTTCACCATTTACTATCTTGCGATATAGTATTTATCTCCAGCATCTTCCATTAACAAGTTACTGTC
>NZ_SMMB01000935.1 GCF_009711365.1 Xanthovirga aplysinae
GGATAATAAATATAGTTTTATATAATTTTTTGGTATTATATTTTTAGATAAATTAATTTTAAAAATTCTGTGAAGAAGTACAGGTTTTATGTATAATGTTTTTTTAGAAAATTTAGCGCATTGTAATACATGATGTTGTTCACCTTACCGGAAATGTTTTTGATTTTAATTCCGGCTTCTTCTGCCATTTCCGGTAATAGTTGAAGGAGCCCTTTTTTTAGTTTTGGGTAATCGGCTGCTGTTTTACAATTTTTGATTGTTTTGATGGCTCCATCATTGTCAGATCCTAGGCAGAGCATGTCCCAAACCTTTTCTCCAATTATTCTTTCTCCTACTTTTACAATGTGTAAAATGTTATTACACAGGTATTTCAGATGCCAAATCGACTGACTTTTTTCAGTAATTAATTTGATGAGGTCAATTCCCTGCCTTACATTTTGCTTATCTGCTTCCAAATTCATCCAATGAATATAGTGGTTCTGGAACTCCTCAGCACTAAAATACTCTTTCCTATTGATGCTAAGACCCAATATTCTCTGGTCCAAAATGATCCCAATTAGGCCTTTGCTTAATATAATCTCCTCAATGTCCTCATCATATAAATTGATAGACCAAGGGTTGAAGGTTGTACCTCCTAAACCTTTAGGAATAAGGTAATCGACCCCTACAAAATCTTCACCCTGAGAATGGGTAAAAGAAGATACAGGTATATTTTTGTAAGAAATACCCGTTACCCCCATATGGGTAGCAATAATGGGACGGTCCGGGAATTCTTCCCGTCTCAGCTGGTAATACTCGAGACGGGATTGGAGGCTCATATGTTTTATATCGATGAGCACTGGTTTTCCTGTTTTATTTTCCAAGGCATTTCGGATAAATCTTTTTCCCGTTGAAGTTAACCCACAACCCTTGGGCATATAGGTAGGGTCTTTAATGATCTTCATGGCATAGGCATGGGTACAAAGTACATTATCGACCAGGTGGGCAGGAGTAATGTAAAACAAACGGGGATTACCTTGTTTTTTGTAATGTGAAAAATTGCGAAGCACAATTTCATCTTTGTTTTCACGGCTTTTAGAATCTTTTCCGTACAGATTGTGTGCTCCTTCAATGCTGGCAATTACATGGAGATGGTTTTTATCAGGCTCATATTCTTCTATGCTATTGATTACCTTAATACCTTTGATTTTTCGAAGGTGTTCAATTTGCATATCCAACAATTGCCTGTAACTGTATTTTTTGTTTATGATATCACGAAGGAAAGGAATGTCATATCTACCAACAATCCTAGCAACAAATCGTGCGTACCAATTTCGCAGTACTTCTCTTTCCACACAATGTAGTACTACTACTACAAGCTTCACTGCCCCTTTTTTTAGTTGACTGAAGCTGCTTTGTGAATTTAGTATGTTAAAGAATATTTCTGGTTGTGCCTTATAACTGCTCCAAGAATCTGTCTTCTCCTCCTTCCCCAGAAAGCTTTTTAAAATGCTATGACAGTGAATGTCAATATGCTCCATTGATAGATATTGTTTTAGGCTAATTTTTAAATATTAGTGGAAATAGAAGGGAAAGACTTCAGCTGTTCCCTATTCTATATGTGGTCTTAATATTTCTAAATGATTCTCTCTATTCCTCTAGAGTAAAGCCCACCTTAATCGTAACTTGCCAATGTTTTATTTTTCCATTTTCAACTGCCCCCCTGGTGTCTACCATTTCAAACCACCTCATATTTCTAATGGTAAAACCAGCCTTACTAATGGCGTTTTGAACGGCATCTTCAATACTCTTCTGGGAAGTGCCAGTGAGTTCTATTAATTTATATACGTGGTCACTCATTTTTTTCAATCTTTTGATTAAAAACCCAAACAGATTTAAAACAGTTTCCCGACAGTGGGATTAATAACTGTGCTGTTTTCGTGCTTTTCAATTTATTGTATCGATGGGATGAAATATTTCTCTCTCAATTAAATACCAGTTCTTTATCTTATATGTTTAAGGTTTTTTCAACGAAAATGTACTGTAATGAAGAAAGATTTTGCTTTTCCCGTATTTGGATAAAAAAAGGAAAAGTGGGGGATTAGGAACTTTGGAAAATTAATTAATTTGAAAATATCTTTTCAATTCTATTTTTGATCAATGAAAGGGAAATGCAATATTTGCTGAAATGAATGAATGATAACAAGGTGCCAGATCCCAATATTTTTATTTTTAAGTCATTGGAAGTGATTTTTTATTATGTTTTTATGAAATAGGAAATTACTCGAAACTTAAAATGTATAGGATCGTACCTTTTTTATTGATCTTTTTCTAAAGATAAATAAGGTCATTCTTTTTTTTCACCAAAACTTGAATAATAGCTAATGAAGTTTAGAGGTTTGTTTTTAGCCTTCATGTTATGTTTCCCTTTTTTTACCAGTGTTGCCCAAAATAAGGTACAGCTCTCCGGATATGTTCGGGATGATAAAACTGGGGAAGAAATTATTGGAGCAACAATATTTATCAAGGAGTTGCAAACAGGTGCAGCTACAGATATAAATGGTTATTATTCTATTTCACTCCCTAAAAGTACTTATCATGTTGAGTACAGTTTTGTAGGAATGAAATCTGTTGAAAGACAGTTGGACTTGCAGCAAAATTTGGTCCAAAATATTAAATTGACGGAAATCGATCAGGAACTGGAGGAAGTGGTGGTTAGTGCCGAAGCGGAGGATAGGAATGTGAGCAATATTGAAATGAGTGTGGAAAAAATGCCGGTGGAAGTGATTAAAAAAATGCCGGCATTTATGGGAGAAGTGGATGTAATTAAATCTCTGATCACATTGCCAGGGGTAACTACGGTGGGAGAAGGGGCTTCAGGTTTTAATGTGAGAGGAGGAAATATAGATCAAAATCTGGTATTATTGGACGGGGCCCCAATTTATAGTTCTTCTCATTTGTTTGGTTTTTTCTCTGTTTTTAATCCCGATGTAGTTAGTGATATCAAGCTCTATAAAGGAGGAATTCCTGCTACTTTCGGTGGAAGGGTGGCTTCCGTTCTGGATATTCAGGAAAAAGATGGTAATTCAAAATCATTTTCAGGTTCTGGCGGCATAGGAGCTGTCTCCAGTCGATTGAGTTTGGAAGGACCTTTGGTAAAAGATAAGGGTTCTTTTATTATTTCAGGCAGGCGATCATATGCCGATCTATTTCTTAAGCTTTCCAATGATGAGGCACTCAAGAATAGTACGGCCTATTTTTATGATTTAAATGGAAAAGCTGCTTATCAGCTGAATGAAAATAACCGATTAACTTTTTCCGGATATTATGGAAGAGACGTTTTTCGCTTTAAAGATCAATTCGGTTTTGATTGGGGAAATACTGCGGCTCGATTAAAATGGAACCACACCTTTCATGATAACTTTTTTGCAGATTTTTCTGCTATTTACAGTCAATACGACTATGCTTTGGGGGTGCCTTCCGGAGAGAATGCATTTGAATTGAACTCTCAAATTCTAAATTACAATTTAAAATCAGATATGACTTATTTTTTTCGGGTGGGAAGTAAGTTGGATTTTGGTGTAAGTGGTTTGTTCTATACTGTGAAACCAGGAGAAATGATTCCTGGTGAAGAAAATATTACCATTAGTCCCTTTACTATTCAAAGTGAGTATGCCCTGGAACCGGCGGCCTATATAAGCCATGAATATGAATTTAATGACAGATGGACAGTTTCTTACGGCCTGAGATATTCCATGTTCTTAAAATTTGGGAAAGGTACGACCTATACCTATGAAGACGGTTTACCAAGAAGTAGTAAATCCATACAAGATACTTTAGACTTTGGAAAGGGTGAGTTAATGAAAACTTATGGAGGGCTTGAACCTAGGTTGGCTCTAAAGGTTGGACTCGATCCAAATAGTTCCATTAAGTTTAGTTACAATAGAATGTTCCAATATCTTCAATTAGTGTCCAATACAACATCTGCTTTACCTACCGATGTGTGGAAGTTGAGTAATGAATATGTTAAACCTTTAATTGGGGACCAGATAGCCTTGGGGTATTTCAGGAACTTTAAGGAAAATACCTATGAATTTTCTGCCGAAACCTACTTGAAATACATGCAAAATGTAATGGATTATAAAAATGGGGCTGAACTACTTCTAAATGATAACCTTGATACGGAATTGTTGGAAGGTATTGGGCGTGCATATGGTTTAGAATTAATGTTGAAAAAGACCAAAGGTAAATTTACAGGTTGGTTGAGCTACACCCTTTCACGCAGTGAACGTCAAGTGGATGGAGATAACCCGGAAGAAACCATTAATGAGGGAAATTGGTATTTATCAAATTACGATAAGATGCATGACTTAACTTTTGTGGGAGCCTATCAATTGAATAAGCGCCTAAGTTTTTCGGCAAACTTTACTTACAGTAGTGGTCGTCCCATTACTTACCCTGAAGGAAAATATGAATATGAGGGGATTGTAATTCCCCACTATTCCCTTAGAAATCAAAATAGGGTGCCCGATTATCACAGGTTAGATTTATCTGCCACTCTAGAGAGTAGAGATCGTCCTAGCAGGCGTTGGAAAGGTAGTTGGTCTTTTTCCCTTTATAATGTCTATGCTCGAAGAAATACCTATTCAATTTTCTTCCAGCCCCAGGAGAATGATCCTGCTAAGACCGAGGCGGTTCGGTTATCCATATTGGGAAGTCTTGTGCCAGCTGTAACCTATAATTTTACGTTCTAAGTCTTACTAAATTATTATGATGAAAATAAAGGATCTTTCCCCTATAAATAAAGTCCATCACTTCCGGGTCGTGAAACGATTTTTGCTTCTTTTTCTTTTTGTCTTGATGTTCTCCGCTTGTGAAGATGTTGTCGATTTGCATCTTCCCCAGGGAGAAAGCCGTTTGGTGGTGGAGGGTATCATTACCAATTTGGCTCCTCCTTACCAGGTGAAGTTGTCCCGAATGATATCTTATGATGCAGGCGACGGTAACCCGCCAGAAGTAGGGGCTGAGGTTAGCATTACGGATGATCTGGGGAATACTATTCTTTTAGAGGAAAAAGTAGATGGGGTTTATGAAACTATAGAGAATAGCATGCAAGGACAGATTGGGAGAACTTACACCTTGCATATCATTACTGATGAGGGGGAGGAATATGAATCGAAACCAGAATTGTTGAAAGAGGTACCTGCCATTGAATCCATTAATTATACCTATCAGGAGGCTGGTGGCTTTTCTGAGGAAGGTTATGTAATAGACATTGTTACCAGCTTACAGAAAGGGGATAGGAGGTTTTTCCGTTGGAAATTATATCAGAATGACCATTTGTTTAATGATCCTTTTGATATCAATATTGCCGATGATCGACTTGTGGAAGGAAAAGAAGAAATTAAATTAGACTTTCCATTTTGGGTTTTTCAGATCGGGGATACTGCTAAGGTCGAACAGGCCTCTCTTTCCGAGGCAGCCTACGATTTTTGGTTTCAGATGAGAGAACAAACCAATGGGGGTGGACCGTTTTCAACACCACCAGCTCCAATTCAGGGAAATATTCATAATGTAGAAAATTCCAATGATTATGCTCTAGGTTTTTTTGGAGCTTCAGCCATTTCTTCGGAGTTTGTTATAATTGAA
>NZ_SMMB01000812.1 GCF_009711365.1 Xanthovirga aplysinae
TTTTTTTGTGTTTTAGGTTTTTTTGAACAACACAAAGGTGGGGAGAATGAGGAAATAAGTAAAATTGATATTTTCTATTTTGCAATAGCTTTCAACTATTAGGTTGCTCAAAAAAAACTAATCCCATAAATCCAGTTTGTACGGTAATGTACAATTCTTGTCATAATAGTGAACAAAATAGGAATAGAATTTCTTTAAAAACCCTCGTATACCACTGAATTTAAAGGTTTTCAATAATCGGTATGCTAATTGAAGATAGTTAAAACATATATCCCTTTTGTATGTTGCGAAACTATTTGAAAATAGCATACCGAAATATTGTCCGAAATAAAGTTTATAGCTTTATCAATATTCTGGGCCTGACGCTGGGAATCAGCTGCAGTATGCTATTATTTGTCTATATCGCGGATGAACTCAGTTTTGACCAATACCACAACCAATCCAAAAATATTTACCGTGTTACCACCCATGCCAACATCGGGAATAACCCATTTCATGTAGCTTCTTCTCCTGTTCCTCTGGCAAGAACGCTCATAAGTAAATTCCCTGAAGTACAATCGGGCACCACCTTAACTAAAACTAAAAAGGCTGCAATTTCCTTCAATGGAATGACGTCTTTTGAGGAAAATTTATTTTTGGCTGATGAACACCTTTTCGAAATTTTCAGTTTTAAGCTTTTAGAAGGGGATCCAAAGCTTTGCCTAAAAAGGCCAAATCAAATCGTTTTAAGTAAACAGCTAGCCTATAAATATTTTGGCGACCAGGACCCTCTGGGAAATATAATCACCACGGGAAATGGACGAGAGTTAATGGTAACCGGGGTAATGGAGGACATTCCTACCAATTCTCATTTCATTGCCTCAGCATTTATTTCTCTTGCCACAAATACAAATAATAGGTATGAGGAATGGACAAAAAATAATGCTTATACCTATATTCTTCTTAACCCTTCAACATCAAAAGAAAAATTCAATGCAAATCTCCAGGGAGTGTATAAGCAATATCTTGCGCCTTTTTTGGAACCTCATCATTCCTCCGCTAGTTTTCAATTGCAAGCCTTAACCGATATTCATCTTCATTCTAACCTGGAAGGTGAACTAAGTTCAAATGGCTCCATAAACTACATCTATGTTTTTGCAGCGGTTGCTATTTTCCTTCTTTTAGTAGCTTGCATAAATTACATGAACCTTGCCATTGCCCGGTCTGCAAAAAGGGCAAGAGAAGTAGGTATCCGAAAAGCACTTGGTTCATGGAAAGGCAGAATTATAGGGCAATTTTTAACAGAATCAGTCCTTCTAAGCTTGATAGCCTACTTTTTAAGCCTTATTATTTTAGATCTGGGAAAACCATTGTTTAAAGAATACCTGGATAATTCTTTCAATTATAATTACTGGGAAAACCCTTTGGTCCTAATTTCTTTTGCTTTCCTAATAATTCTGGTTGGATTAATTGGAGGAAGTTATCCTGCTTTTTATCTATCTCGTTTTGAACCAGCCGTGGTTCTTAAAGGAAAATCATTTAAAACCTTAGGAAGAGTTTCTCTTAGAAAAACCCTGGTCATTATCCAGTTGTCTATTTCACTTTGCCTATTAATTTGTACCCTGACTGTACATCAACAGCTTGATTATCTCAGAAATAGAAACCTAGGATTCAATAAAGATCAGGTGCTACGAATAGATCTGATCAATGAAGAAGTAATGGCTAATTTTCAAGAATTAAAGGATAAATTAATAAAACAGGAGGAAATAAAAGGCATCGCCACGGCCAATGGAGCTCCTGGGGTTTTTAGAAAAGAAAGTTCCTTTAAATATGAAACTCAAAAAGGATTTAAGGAGCAAATCAACCACTACATGAAAGTAGATCTGGACTTTTTAGGAACATTAGGAATCCCTCTTATTAAGGGTAGAAATTTCTCTAAATATATACCAACAGACCAAGAACATGCTGTGATAGTCAATAAAGCCTTAGTGGAAAAATTGGGATGGGAAAACCCTCTAGGTAAAAAAGTATTTTGGGAAAATAATGAAGGAAAAACTGAATGGGCAAAAGTGATTGGCGTCACAAAAGATTTTCATTTAGGCAGTGCCCACCAAAAGGTTAAACCGTTGATACTATCTTACGAAAAAAGCAATAACCACTATATGTTTATACGAATAAACAAGGAAAATATACCAAAAACTCTAAAAAAAATTAAACTTGAATGGAAATCAATAAATGGAAAACAACCATTTGATTATCATTTTCTATCGGAAGATTTTGAGAAGATTTACAAATCAGATGAAAACAAAGCAACATTATTAGGTGTGTTTTCGGGCCTTATCTTACTAGTTGCCAGCTTAGGGCTTTTTGGATTATCAGCATTTACCTCCCATCAAAAGAGTAAAGAATTAAGTGTAAGAAAAGTTTATGGGGCCAGTAACTGGAGTATATATTTACTGGTGATCCGAGAATATGTTTGGCTTTCCGCTATTTCAATTTTTATTTCCTGGCCTTTAGCCTGGGGAACCATTCGCCTATGGCTAACTAATTTCAATTACCACACCAAAATATCCTTGAGCATATTTATGGCATCATCTGGCTTTTGTTTGTTATTAACACTGGTTACGGTAAGCATTCATGCATATAATGCAGCACATAAAAGTCCAGTTATTTCCCTCAAAGAAATTTAAAAGCCAATAGAACCTTACCAGGAAGGCTCAAAGCTTATCTAGATGATTGTTAATTCTTCAAAATTTCTTTTACACGCCCCACCTGACCATCCTCTAACCGCACTTTTATCCCATGGGGATGATTGGGAGACTTTGTAAGAATATCTTTTACAATACCTTCTGTCAATTTCCCTGTCCGTTGATCTTGCTTCAACACTATCTTTACACTTAGCCCTACTTTTATATTTGATCGACTTGTTCCCTTCATTCCTATTATCTTTTCTTTTTTAACCTTTTTAATCTCCCTAATAATCTCATTCAAGTCACAAACTAATCTTTTCCCCTGCCTCCAAGGTAATCATTTCAAAAACCATCGATTCAACTTGAATTTTATATTCCTTTCATTCTTTTGTAGACATAAAAGGATAATCAATATACCCTTTTTCGTTTCCTCCATAATAAGTTGACGGATCAGCTTCACTTAATGGAGCTCCTGCCTTTATACGCTCTGGTAAATCCGGATTTGCTATAAAGGGAATTCCAAAGGAAACAAAATCACTATATCCGTTGGTGATGCTTTTTGCTGCAGTTTGAGCATTGTATCCGCCATTTGCCATATATGCACCATTAAAAATCTTACGCAACTTCAGATTTAAGGCCACATTTGTGTGAGAGCCTCTGAAACTTTCTACCACGTGAAGGTAAGCCAGGTTAAATGGATTTAATTGTTCTACAAAAAAAGTGAAAGTTTCTTCAATATTTGAATCCGACATACTATTAAATGTACCAGAAGGAGAAATTCTGGTTCCTACTTTATCACTTCCCCACACCTCTGTCACAGCAGCAACCACTTCTAAAGGCAGACGGCATCTGTTTTCAACCGAACCTCCATAATTGTCTGTACGTTTGTTTGTTCCATCTTTGAGAAACTGCTCTAACAAATAACCATTGGCTGCATGTATCTCCACTCCATCAAAACCTGCTTCCTTTGCATTAACCGCTGCCTGACGATATTGATCTACGATATCTGTCATCTCTTCTATTTCTAAGGCTCTAGGTGTTTCGAATAGCTGAAGACCTTCATTAGTAAACACTTTACCTTCCGCTCTAATTGCCGAAGGCGCAACAGGAAGAACCCCATTGGGCTGAAGAGAAGAATGTGAAATACGGCCCACATGCCATAATTGCATAAAAACCTTGCTACCTTTCTTATGGATGCCCCGAGTGATTCCCTTCCATCCATTAATTTGATCAGGGCTATAAATGCCTGGTGTCAATGCATAACCCATTCCCTGGGGAGAGATGTTAGTAGCTTCTGTAATAATTAAAGCCGCAGAGGATCTTTGGCGATAATACTCCACATTCATCTCCCATGGAATATTCCCCGGTTGTTTGGAACGACTTCGCGTTAAGGGAGCCATAATAATTCGGTGTGGCAATCGATAGGCTCCTAATTGTTGGGGCGAAAAAAGTATATCTTCCATTTTTTGGATCGCTAGAAAAAATCAATAAGTAAAAATTCTGAAACTATGTCACTTTCCCTCGAATGACTTGTCTCACCGCGATAAACGCAGGATTTCAACCGTGGTTTCATTA
>NZ_SMMB01001113.1 GCF_009711365.1 Xanthovirga aplysinae
AAGAAATATGAACACCTTTGAGAAGCCTTTCCCCAAAAGATTTTCCTCTTTTACTGGGAATTGATATAACTTCAAAAACATATGTCTCTTTCTTTAAAGGGTCTATAAGAGAAAACTCCCTTACCATATTCTTATCCAAAACCAATGCTCCTTTAGTTTTATCTTCATATAATAGGTCTCCACGATATAGGTCATATTTCAATTTCAACTTTTCATATTTGGCTCCATCTTCAAACTCCACTTTTCCAGGCAACCATTCCTCTACAAAAAAAGGGGAACCTTTTATGGTTTGATCAAAATTTTCATACCTCAAGGCAGTATTCAAAAAGGACGGGTCAATAACATCACTTATCAACTGTGCATGAGAATAATTAATAATGCACAAGAACAATAGGGACAAAATTCTTTTCATATTTATATTTATTTGAAAAATTAAGGGCAAAACTAATTTCGCCCTTAATACAATTCTTCAATAAGATTTTTTGAATTAGTAACCAGGATTTTGAACCATATTAGGATTAGCGCTTATTTCATCCTGAGGAATTGGATAAACTACCAAATTACTTCCGAAAGGAACACTACATTCGGCCAAAGGATTACATTCTATTCTTTTTAAATCCTCTCCATTTCGAAAAATGTCAAAAGCCCGGTGCCCTTCAAAAGCCAATTCCCTTCTTCTTTCTAATAGTACCTCATCCAAAACACTGGAGTTGGCAGGATCAATAGATTCCAGCCCAGCCCGTACTCTCAAAACATTAAGGTCCTCTTTTGCTTCTTCTAAATTACCCAATTTGGCATTGGCTTCAGCTCGATTCAACAAGACCTCGGACAAACGTAAAATTTTAATAGATGCTAATCCGTCAACACCTAACATCCCAGCAAATTTAAACTGAAAATGATCGGCATATTCTTCCTCATACCTGATCAAGCCATTACGAACATCATTTGAGTTAACACTGTATAAATCCATGATATCTTGAGAAGGTCGAATATCCCCATAACCAGGCTTAAGATAAATTCGGCCAATATTGCTAGACCCAGTCGACTCATCAGCCAGAAACTTCAGGGTAAATATTTCTTCCGATGTACCATCTGTAGACCAGGAATCCAAATAATTTTCATTAGAAATTAAGCTATAATTTCCAGTGCCAATCACAGCTGTTGCAGCTTCAACTGCCGCTTGATTATCGCCTTTATAAAGATAAACCCTTGAAAGCAATGCATTGGCTGCATCTGAGGAACTCCTAAAAGGCGCCTCAGTATTGTCCATTAAGTCTTTGGCTTGAGAAAGGTCATTAATTATTTGGGCATACACTTCCGTAACCGAATTCCTAGAGGGTGTTCCTATCTCAGAAACCAACATTACGGGTACCCCCAGATTCGAACCATTCCCATTTAAATAAGGCTGACCAAAAGATCTTACCAAATCAAAATGGACCAAGGCCCGAATAAATAAAGCCTCCCCTTTAAGTTGGTTCTTTTCCTCAGCAGTACCTCCTTCTATATTATCCACATTATTTATTAAATTATTAGCTTGCATAATAACATGATAAGCCCTGAACCAGAGGTCCGTTACATCCCCATTTGAAGTTGTCAGATTGTAACCAGAAAAGCCCAAAAATCTATTGGAATTATCTAGAGCAATTAGGACATTATCACCTCCTACTTCAGGCATAACCAACATTTCTCTGCCATAATATGTAGTACTCTGCATACGGGCATAAGCCCCTATCAGTGCAGTTTCTGCTGCTTCTATGGTACTAAAAGCCTCACTATCAGATAAACTTTGCTGAGGTTCAATCTTGAGAAAATCATCGCATGAGGAAATCAAGAAGACAACCAGGGCTAAAACTTTTATATAATAAATTCTATGTTTCATCTTTCAATAATTTAAAAGCCAATATTTAAACCAAAGGTGTAGGATTTACCATTCGGATAGCGAAACCACTCACGGCCATCCTCTGACATTTCCGGATCAAAGCCAGTGTATTCTGTCAAGGTTATTAGGTTCTGCCCTTGGGCATAAACCTTTACATTGGTGAGGCCAAGCCTTTCAATTAACCTCATTGGAACATTATAAGCTAGCTGAATATTTCTTAACCGTAAAAAGGAACCGTCTTCCAGATAGCGAGTAGATTCAAAATTAGACTGGTTATTTCCCCCATAAATAGCCTGAGGACGTTCAGAGACATCCCCTGGTTTCATCCAACGATCTGCTGCTGCTGCCAAATGACTCCAACCGAATCTTTGACCGTCACTTTCTATAAACCTCCTTGAATCGTTATACACCTCATGACCTACTGCGAAATAAAAGAAAGCGGATAATTCTATTCCTTTAAAGGAAAAACTATTGGTAAGACCACCGGTAAAATTTGGTTCTGCATTTCCTACTTCCAATTCTGGGGCAGCATTATAATCTCCGGTAGTACCTCCTTCCCCATCCGACCACATAGGTGTACCGTCATCAGGATTCACTCCGGCCCATTCTCTCATATAAAAAGTACGGATGGGAAGGCCTTCTCTTATTATTCTCACATAATCATTTATATCTTCCCCATTATAAAGTTCCAGCACTTTGTTTCTGTTCATGGATAAATTAAGATCTACATTCCAACTGAAATCTCCTTTTACAGGCAATGCGCTTAAAAGCACCTCTACCCCTTTATTCTCCATAGATCCTATATTATCCCAGTAAGTAGAAAACCCGGAAGTACCCGATACCGGCACCTCTAATAATAAATCGTTGGCAACTCTTCTATACACTTCAATTGTCCCCGAAACACGATCATTAAATAACCCAAAATCTAGGGCCAAATTTGCAATATTTGTGGTCTCCCATGTAAGATCAGGATTATCTACCTGAGTAGGGTAACCACCTGGATTCCCGTTGTAGGCAACACTATAAGAATACAATCCTCTTGAGGCGAAATTATCAATGTTAGCATTACCAGATGAACCGTAACTTAACCTAACTTTTAAGTCACTTAACCAGGAGATACTATTCATGAAAGCCTCCTGAGAAACTCTCCATGACGCTCCAAAGGAATAAAAATTGGCATACCGGAAATTCGCGCCAAATCGAGAAGACCCGTCTCTTCTGATACTGGTAGAAAAATAATATCGATTATCGTAGTTATAATTGAGCTGTCCCAAATAAGACAAAAAAGAATAAGCAGAATTAAACCCATCAACACCTTGTGGAAGAGCCGCCGATTGTAAGGTTTTTAGTAAAGGATTTGCAAAGCCTATTCCAAAAGCCTCAAAATTTGACCTTTCCGTCTTGGAGGCCTCAAATACAGCCAAGGCATCTAAATTATGAACATTCCCAAATGTTTTATTACCTGTCAACATGGTTTGGGATGTCACGGTAAGGTTTTCATTATAGGCATTGGTAGCAGACCCACCGTTAGCCTCCCCATCAGGAGTGGAACTATCAAAATAATCGGACTCTTTAATGCTTACAAAATCAACCCCTATTTTAGAAGATAACCGAAGATTTTCAAGGAAATTGAAACCAATATTAAAATTTCCAATAGTACGCAAATTATTATTATTCACTGGGTTTAGAGGAACAGAACGGACAAAATTATCTCCGGTAAAAGTGATACGACCAGGTTCATCCCCTACATACAATTCACCCGTATCAGGGTCACGCACGGGATCAAATGGAGAATTCACAAACGCTCCCAATAATGGGCTTGAAAAACGGTTTCCTGCTGTCGCATTTAACCCTTTTGTGTAAGAGGTGTTAAATTTCATACCAAAATCCAATTTTTCATTGGCCGTATGCTTTAAATTCAAACGAGAAGAAAAACGCTCAAAGGAACTTTCAATTAAGACCCCATCCTGCTGAAAATACTCCCCAGAAATAAAAAATACTGTTTTGGCAGTACCGCCGGAAGCGGATAATTCATATTTCCTGCTCACCCCTTGTCTGAAAGCCTCATCCACCCAGTCAGTATCCACCAAAGCCAATTCATCGGGACGAGCCCCTAAAATCACCTCGGGACTAAATCCAGCAGCCTCCAATAATTCTCTTTCATATTGCAAAGCTTCAGCCGAACTCATCATGACAAAATTTCCAAGATTGGGGGTTGTAATACCTTGCTGAAAATTAAAACTGAATTTAGTCTTGCCAGCCTTTCCACTTTTGGTATTAATAAGAATAACACCATTCGCCCCTCTGGAACCATACAAGGACGTAGCAGCGGCATCTTTTAGCACTGAATAAGATTCTATATCGTTTGGATTAAGACCTGCCAAAACATCGGTGGATTCAGTATTTGTACTAAAATCTCCATTTTCCACAATTACACCATCAATAACATATAAGGGCCCTTTTCCGGCAGAAATAGAACCTGTACCTCTAATACGGATTTGCTGGGCTGACCCAGGCTGTCCAGATGGAGAAGTAATTAAAACCCCTGGAGCTTTCCCTTGAATAATCTGAGTAATATCTGGCATAGCCACATCCTGAATTTCTGATGCATCTACAATGGCAATGGAGCTTATCAGTTTTTCCTTACTCTGTGCTCCATACCCTGTTATTACCACCTCAGAAAGTTGTTTCACGTCAGAAGCCATAATTACATCAATTGTCGACCTGACCCCAATTTCAATTTCCTGGGTGGCCATACCAACAAAGGAAAAAACAAGAACCCCATCTTTTTGAGGGACTTCTAAAGAATATTTTCCTCCAACATCCGTCTGGGTACCAGTTGTAGTTCCTTTTAGAACCACGGAAACACCCGGTAGTCCATAACCATCCTCTTGAGATGTAATCCTTCCGGACACAGACCGGCTTTGGCTCCAAACCTCGGTAAAAAATAGAGGAGCCAGAATGAAGCAAATAAGTAGCTTTTTCATCATAGAATTTTTGTTTTAGTGGAACATGATTTAAATAATTGTTTAAGGTTTTTTTAAAGAGTAGAAGGTGAAGAGAAATAGTTTGAGGCGGGTTTTTGAAGCTTTTTAGATTAAGTTTGCCTTAACCAAGGGGTTGATGAAGGAGATTTTGTATAACTTTGATTAAATTAAACTAATTGTCCCTAACCTAAACAGGCAGAAACAATAGTAAAATCAAACTCCTCCGAATTGATGACTGAAAGGGTTTCTTCTAAATCCATGGTCCGATCAAAATGTGAAACTGTTTAACTTGAATAAGGTAGGGTTAAGGGAGAAGGACCAAAGAAAAGAAACTACTACTAAATTGGAGGGTTAATTCTTTTGCAAGATAGACTTACTTCATTTGTCGGAGGAAAGAAAAACGGTAGCCCTAAAGCAGTACAGCTACAGATTTGAGACTCAAATAAAGTTAATCTAAATTTGAAAGGATAAATTGGCAGATTTCCAACTCGAGTTTAAATACTAATTTTCTTGCTATTCTGCACTATAAAAGATTTTCAAAACTTATCAAAAAGGAGAAAATCTTTAAAATTGACCAATACGACTCACAATGGAATTAGTAGACAATTCCAAGTGGAATGCAAATAATGTAGTGAAAAACAATGACAAAAAACAATCATTATTCAACATTTTATTACATCAACTTTTACATTTAAGAAAAAAATAAATGTATTATTTTCCAGAGATTAATTTGTTTGCAGGGCTGTCTTTAATCCTGAAGAAGGGAAAATTAAAAATGAAATATAAACAAAAAAGCTACAATAGCTAACCCTATTTGGGCCTTTCTAAACCCGTTTTGCCGGAGAACACCCATCAATCAACCTTTCATGAAATTTATTGGAGAAAGTTTTTAGAAAAACCAAAGAAAGACCTTTTATATTAAATCAACTTCTCCTCCCTGGCCTTTGCTATAGCTGCCGACTTGCTTTTAACATGTAGTTTGGAATATATGTTTTTAATATGTGATTTGGCTGTTTCCTTTGTTACAAAAAGTTCATCGGCAATTATACTATAGCTCTTTCCTTTGGCCAATAGTTCCAGTACTTCTGTTTCTCTCCGCGTTAATGGTGAATGAGGATTCTTCTGAAAGGATTTCACTACCAAACGGGCAATTTGATTACTCATAGGAGCGCCCCCTTCCAATACTTGCTCAAAAGCCTTCAGCAACTCTGTATAAGAAGCTCCTTTAGAAATATATCCGCTAGCACCAGAACAGAGAGCCTTAAATACTTGCTCACTATTTTCAAATACCGTATTTATAATAACCTCAGTTTGCGGGAGGATTTTTTTTATTTCAAATGTTCCCTCGGCCCCATTCATTCCCGGCAAATCCAAATCCATTAGAATCACATCAGGACGATCTTTGGTAAGGTTTTCTAAAGCTTCTTCACAATGGGAATAAGCATTTACTACATAATAATTCTTCACACTATCCAGAACAAGTTTATAGCCCTCCTTTAGGAGTTCATCATCCTCAATTATTACAATGCGGGTTTTAAAGTAACTCATTGGATGTAATTATGGGCTAAGAATAATTTTATTTAGAAGAAGAAAAGAGAAAGTAAATCCTAATTTTCTTTAAAATTAAAAGGGAGAAAATTAAGGAATGAATCGTTAGAAACCCAGGCGAATCTCCGTCCCAAAATTTTCCATTGTCCGAAAAGAATATTTAAAACCTGCATTTGCTGCCCGGGCTCTCATATTCTTAAGTCCATTGGAACTACAAACCCTTCCAAATTCAAACCCTTTTCCATCATCTTTGATCACCAATTCAAATTCTCCATTGCTTTCTTCCAGCATGAAGTAAACAAATCTACACCTCGAATGTTTCAATGCATTGGTCATAGCTTCCTTAAAAATTAAAATAAGCTGTCGACTTGCGGTTAAGGGAACTTTGTAATTTTTGACAATTTTACTTGATACACATGCCTTAAAACTTATTCCTGAATTTTCGAATAGATTTTCACCAAAATCTTTTAAATAACAAAAGACTGCATCGAGATCACCATTATCAGAATCCATTGCCCAAATAAAATCACGAGTATTCTGAAAAATCTCCTTAGAGTTGGTCTCAATCTTATTGGCAAGTTCTCCAACTGCTCGGTTTTCCGTTGTGAGAGATTTATTCAGAAGTCCTGCAAAAACAGTTAGACTAGCCAGCTTACTACCCATTTCATCATGAAAATCTTTAGCCAATTCCTTTCGGATCCTTTCTTCTGTTTTTTGCTCCATTACAAAAATGAGCATTTTGTAGTGGCTATGTAGGTTACTTAGGTAACTGTACCAGGTTAAAAAAAGAAGACCTATAATTACAATGAAGAGAATTAAATTCCACTTAGAAAAAATAAATAAGACTAGTAAAGATAATGCCCACCCTCCCAATGGCAAACCAATTACTTCAAGATAAAGGATATAGTTGATTGGGGGAAAACAAATTATATCATTAAAATATAATTCAGATGGTGTCATTTTAGGTAGGCTTTATGAGGAAATAATTAACAAAACTTACTGGTAGGTAAAATTCTATTATTAGTACACCCTAATCCTAAACAACCTGCATGCCAAATCAAAAAATAGTTCAATTCTTTCAATGAAAGCCATGCAAAACAAAGAGAAATAATAAAAATTGTCACAAATCCGAACATAAACCGGACACAATTTTTGATAACTCTAAAACTTTTTGCTTTAATCAAGATAAGAAATTAACCAAAATACCATGAGAATCTCTACCTATACAATATCATTTTTAATTCTGTAACTGTAGGCTACAGCAGATGCGATCATTTTCCTAGGTTCTCACAGCTTTAATAAAATTAAGTAAGCATCTTTGAAAACTAAAAGGTGCCCCAAGTTTTTACTTTCTTTAGAATTATATGGTAGCTTTGCAAGCGTTTTTAAATTAGAAAGCCTTTAATACAATGATTTCTATTAGCCCCAAAAAGAACACGCTTTTTTCCATTGCAGCCTTTCTTTTGATTGCTTACGGGATTGTTTTTTATCAACTTTTTAAATTCACCGGAGCCATATACCAATATATTTTAATTGTTATACTTACCCCCATTGCTTTAGGTATTACTCTGAAAGTAACTTTAGGATATAAAACCATGGAATTAGGTAAAGGAAAGGTGAAAGTAAAATATCCATTTTTATTCCGAAAAAAGGATTATAAAATGAACGAATTAAGTTTTTGGACTGAAACCACGATTGATACGAGAAAGGGGCAGTTTAAAGAATTGGCCTTAAAGTTTAAAGAAAGAAAAGCTGAAAGAATAAACAATCAAGAACACCTCAATTACGACAAACTTTACCGCTACATGAAAAAAAACTTTCCTAAAAAGCAGTTTAAGCCCTAAATTTAATTTGGACTTTAAAATAACCAAATAATATAATTCATGAAGTTCTTGCTTTAATGGGGCATTAATCGAAAGTCCAGACCCAAAATACAGCAGTTCTAAATGACCGGTAAAAATTCTCTTAAATATTTCATCAACTTGTCCAAACGAAAATTTAAACAAAGGATCCTATTTATTTT
>NZ_SMMB01000367.1 GCF_009711365.1 Xanthovirga aplysinae
ATTTTTCGTTAATAAAACAGGAAAACTTTTTCGAGGATGAAGGTCGGGGGTTCTTTTGATGAATTTAAAGATTTATTGGATGCTTTGGTTGATATTTTGCCACTTCCATTTTTCTTTAGAAATGAGCATTTACTTTATAAGCGAATTAGCAAGAAGTATTTAGATCTTCTTGGGAAAACCCGAAAAGAAGTAATTGGTAAATCTATTTTTGAAATTTGGGGCCAAGAGGAGGCTGAATTTTTATACAAATCTGATTTGGATCTTAAAAGTCGAAAAGATGAATTTCATTCATTTCCTTTAGAGATTACAGATCCACAGGGAATAAAACATAATTTAAGAATTTTAAAGAGGGCCATTTTTGATAAGGAGGGTAAGTTTAGGGGGATTTTGGGTTTGGTGGATGATATTTCAGATCAAACTCAAATACAAAAAAAATTAGCACAATTAAATAAAGATAAAGATACCTTACTGTCTATTATCTCTCATGACCTTAGGGGGCCCTTGGCCAATATGATTAGTCTGTTAAAAATACAGGAAGAATTTCTAAATAATCCTAAGGGAAGTGAAGCTGAAAAGATACATCATCTCCTTAAAGAGAATGCAAAAGTTTCCTTTGATTTGCTGGATAAATTGTTAATGTGGGCGAGAAATCAATCAGACCAGCTTTTATTCCATCCTGAAGAATTCGACCTTTATGAGGTTACTTGCCAATCATTTGATTTATACATGGAAATGGCTAAAAGTAAAGGGATCACACTTACTAATAAAATTCCTAAGGATTGCCACATTTATGCAGATAAGAATATGATTTTAACTGTCATAAGGAATTTACTGTCCAATGCTATAAAATACACTCATTCAGGAGGGACTATAAGGGTAAACGCCAAGGAAGGTAACCCTTTTGTGGTGATTTCTTTCAAAGATAGTGGGGTGGGAATGAGTAAAGAGCAGCTAGACAAAGTTTTTTCAATCGATAAAAAAGTCTCTACTCCTGGCACCTCTAAAGAAAAAGGTACAGGTCTCGGGTTGATCTTATGCAAAAACTTTATTGAAAGGAATAATGGCCGCATTGAAATTAAAAGTACTTCTGGAAAAGGTACAGATGTTATATTTACTTTAGTGAAATCAAGCCAACAGAATCGTACCACCTTCGCTGCTTAGCGTTAAGTGGTTTAATTAAAGATTTTTCCTTCTTAGTACCTTCATAAAAATATGCTGAATTAGAACCAACTTATCGACCAAAGGAGAAACAGTACTTCAATTGATCTGTTTA
>NZ_SMMB01001054.1 GCF_009711365.1 Xanthovirga aplysinae
TTTTTTACTACAACTTATTAAAGAGTAATTCTCAAGGTAGCTGATACCCCTTTAGTGTTAGGCATATTAAAATAATCCGCTCCCTGAGCATTAGTTGTACCTGCCAAATTAGTTTCAGGATCAATTCCAGTATAGTCTGTGCTCAACCACAAATTCCTTCCTGTAATCGTAAATGAAGCATCAGAAAATGGCACCTTTTTAATCAATCTACTTCCTAATTTATAAGTTAGGGAAACCTCTCTCAATCTTACCCAACCTCCATCTTCAATATATGGCTCAGAAGGACCTGTAAAACCAGAACCTGGTCCAGATGCATACCAATCAATATCCTTTACTACCGTAGTTGTATTGGTTGCACCTGCCGATACATCATTTCCATGAGGGTCAGTACCATCTTCAAAATAAACCCCAGGGAATACAAAAGAAGAATACCTATCATTACCTGTATCTGCATGGGTACCAAAGAAATAAAGGGCTCCTTTTGTACCATTCCAAATATCTCCTCCTTTTCTAATATCGATCAAAGCAGATAAAGTAAAGTTTTTATAAGTAAAGGTATTGGTAATACCAGCCAACCAATCCGGATTAGGATCTCCAATAATATTATCTTCAGGATCAACAAGAGGATAACCAGTAGAAGGGTCAATTAAAACATTCCCATCATCATCTTTTAACCAAACAGAACCATAAAGCGTACCATATGCCTCTCCTTTAACCAGTCGTTGGCTAGCTCCGGTAAATCCCCAGGGTAAATTAATTACTTCCACTCCTTCTGCTAATTCCTCCACTATATTTCTATTCCTAGTCCAATTCACTCCTACATCCCAGCTGAAATCTCCTGCTTTGATTGGATTAGCATAAAGTGCCAATTCCACACCTTTGTTCGACATCACCCCAGCATTTATCCACATATTGGAATATCCACTGGATGCCGCAACTGGAGCTGAAATAATCAAATCCTCAGACAGTTGATCGTAGTAAGTAACATCTAATCCCAATCGGTTATTAAAGAATTTCAATTCCGCTCCTATTTCCTTTGAAGTTACTTTTTCTGGACGTAATTGAGTGTTTCCAATTACATCTGAATGAGAATAACCTACCTGTCCATTAAACGGATAAGTTAAAAGACCAGTCCAACTTGAACTTGGAGCTGCTGCCTGAGTAAAATACGTTTTTGTTACATATACACCAGGCTGATTACCCACTGTTGCCCAAGAACCTCTTAATTTACCAAATGTAAACCAATCCAAATCAGGCATTAACTCAGAAAAGACAAAACTTCCACTAACAGAAGGGTAAAAGAAGCTATTTTCCGTAGCGGCCCCAAAAGTAGAGGCAGCATCTCGTCTTGCTGTAACAGACAAGAAATAAGTAGAGTTATAATCAACACTAGCCTCCATAAACAAACCAGTAGTTCTCATCTCAGAAAAGTCGATAGCTCCCGTTACAGTACTTGCATTAGACAAATTATAAAAATCAGGAATTACAAGTACATCACCTTGGGTATAATTATTCTCCATTTTTCGAATATTGAAGTTATGCCCTACGGTAACATTTACTCCAATATTTTCATTAAATGTCTTATTAAAATTCACTAAAAAGTCTCCATTTACCTCAGAATTAAAATATGCATCCTCAATGATTTGACCATCTGGTAAGGTAGCGGATCTTATTGCAAATACTTGAGTTCGCTTATCAGAAATCACATCTGCCCCTAATCGATAAGAAACATTTAAGAAATCAAAAGGTTGATACCCCACCTTCATATACCCCATTACACGATTCACATTATCATGAAAAGGGTTCTGATTAATGGCCCAATATGGGTTATCATAACCACCTCCACCACGATAATTTCTTTGAGTACCATCAGGCATTAAATAAGATCTAGGATCCGTAGGGTCACTAACACCATTAGAGTTATCAAAAGTTGGTGCAGTTCTTAGTAAACCTAACATTAAACCAGAGGTGTTAGATCCCTGTTGAATTCTTCTACCTCCTGAATTTACATAAGCAACCGATTGATCTACTGAAAATTTATTTAATTTTGCAGTAGTGGATACTCTCAAAGAGGTTCTTTCGAAAGTATTTTCAGGAATAATGGATTCTTGATCTAAACGTGCAACGGAAGCAAAGTAAGTTAAATTTTCCTTACCACCTGACAAATTAATTGCATGTTCAGTTTTTATACCAGTTTGAAAAAAGTCTTCGGCATTATTGAAGGCAGGAACGGCTTCATTTGTAGCACTGGCATCATCTTTATGCACAATATTTCCATTACTATCAAATCTTAAGTCACTAATTTTAGGACCATATGAATATGGAAGTCCATCTTCAGGACTGGTATATTGTTGATACAATCCTTGCCCATAGGTAGTCTGAATAGGAGGAAGCTTATTTACTTCACTAAACTCAACCGAACCTGTATAGCCTACTTTGAAACCTTGATTTGGGGAACCTTTCTTTGTAGTAATTAAAATAACACCATTAGCACCTCTTGAACCATATAAAGCAGCAGCAGCTCCACCTTTCAATACGGAAAGGTCTGCAATATCGTCAGGGTTAATATCAATCGCTCTATTGGAAAGAGCCACCCCACCTCTTAAATCCTCTGACATTTGTTGAGAGTTATTAATAGGCACACCATCTACAACAAATAAAGGCTGGTTATTTCCTGTAAGGGATGCATTACCTCTAATTTTAATATAAGAGGCTCCACCAGCGGCTCCAGATGAATTGGTAATCTGAACCCCTGCTGTTTTACCTGCTAGTGCAGAAACAACATTGGTTTCCTTTGCATTAACCAAGGCGTCTCCCTTTACTTCCTGAACGGCATAACCAAGGGCTTTTTTCTCCCTTGCTACTCCAAATGCAGTAACCACAACTTCAGAAAGTTGCTTAACATCGGCAGCCATTTGCACATCAATCACTGACCTGGCCCCAACCTGAGCCTCCTGGGTAGCCATCCCTACAAAAGAGAAAACAAGAACACCACCGTCAGCTGGAACTTCTAAACTATATTTTCCATCAAAATCAGTCTGAACTCCAGTTGTAGTCCCTTTCAAGACAACCGTAACCCCCGGCATTCCAAGACCATCTTCTTCGGATGTAACCGTTCCGGACACGGTCCGGCCTTGAGCAAAAGCTTCATTAATTAATGAAGCTACCAAAATGAAGCAAATAAGTAAGATTCTCTTCATAAGAATAGTTTTTAATTGTAATAATATTTTTATTTTATAATAGTCATAAAAGTAAATTATTATTTTTTATTAAACAATAACTTACAACATATATATACAACTAAACCTAAAAACAATGAATAATTTTTTCTTCTTTAAACTATAAAAAACCATACAAAACCACTACAAAAACACAAAAAAAAGCCAATAAACCTCAAAAATTAATAAAAAGACAATTTTTCATAATAAACTAATATTATTTTGATATGGAAAGGCTGAATAAGCTTTCAAGTATTTTTTTATCATTTTGTAATAATATATTACCTTTTAATTAGTTCTTGAAATCAGATACAAAAATTCAAAATGAAGAGATTTTAATAAATAACAATTAAGAATAATCCAATTTTTTATTATTAAAATATAAAACCAAAACAATTGTCTACAAACTAAAACATTAGGAATGATTCCTAAGCCTTTTCAAGATTAAATTGACGGGACAGTGGTTGAAGAAAAAAGTAGAAACTTAAAGGTTAAACAGAACTCTAAATAAAACAATCACAATCTCTGAATTTTGATGGATAAAAATAAATTACAAACCCCTTCGATAGAGCCCTTACTAATTTTCTTTATCAGGAAAGCTACATTGGAACTATTTTTTTTATTTTCTTTTTGGCATCTTATTGAAAGTTATATTGGAATTTTTCAGCCTTTTTTAAACAAATGAACGGTATAGGTATAAACTATTAGAAGATATAAGCTTGATATTAATAATGAAGTCCATAAAAAATGGTTAAACCTCATTGGTTCCCCACCAAAAGAAAGATTAAACCCCGATTCAAGTGCTCTTAAAAGCTAATAATTAAACTCTTTTAAAAACTCTAACCTTTCTATATGGAAATTGGAATACAAAACCTTTCTTTCCCCTTCGCCTTTTTAAATTTAAAACCGCTACCTATAATTTAACAAACCTCTCCAAAACATTAAACTGCTTATGTTTAACAATTAACAAATATAAACCCTTGTTAAAGACCGAAACATCTAAAGATTTAACCTCTTTCACTTCCCCATGAAATCTTAATGCCTTTAATTGCTGACCTTTTGAATCACATATTATCAAATCATAATCGCCAGAGATTGGCACCTCAAACTTAATTAACTCCTTATTATTAGGGTTTGGAAAAAGTTTAATTTTTACTTCCTGGGATGACACAAAGTCTTCAAGGCCAAGAATTTTATTTTGAATATTGAGATTATCAATTGCCCAACCCCATCCCGTGTTCTCTGAATCAGAATGAAGTCTAAAACGGACTAAAATTTCCTGTCCGTTGGAAAAACTCTCCAGAAGGTTAATTTCTCTTTTTACAAAAAGAAACCTATTCCCCCTTGATAAAGAATTACCATCTACCAACCTTTCATTATATGTTTTCAACCACTCTTCCTGATCTCTTGCGTCATAACCCAATATTAACGGTTCCCAAGTTTCTCCTAAATTCGAAGAAGCTTCCACGATAACATAATCCTTAAAGCCAACAGATCCAAATTCTGCATCTTTCTCTCCTGGTTCTACTAAAACAACCTCATCAAAAGTTATAAAGGGATACTCTTCTTCAACCACTATTGGGACGGCTAAAACAGAAATCAAATCATCTCCTTCTTTACCAGATGCCTTTGGATAAGGATGTTGAGAATGAAATGCATTATTAATAAAGCCCGTTTCCGTACCAACAAAAAATTGGCTAGAAGAAAATTCGTTTTTATTTTTATCAAAATCATTGGAATAGGAAGTAACAGCTTGAAATAATTTTACATTAACTTCATAAAAGCTAGTAGCACCTGGAGAAATAACAACATTTTGATTAGATGATTTATCCCTGGCATGAATAGTATATCTAACAACATCCCCATCATTTAAACTTCCCAAAGGAAACTGAACCATTCCCATAAACCTATTTCCTGACTCCCTTTCTAATGGAATAATTTTTTCTTCCTCATCATTTACCCAATAGGTAAGCCAGGCACTATCTACTCCAATGTTGTCTTCAATCTCGGCCTCTATCCATAACTGAGAGTGAGCACCAAACAATACATCCATGGGGGTATGAGCAACAGTTGGTTCCCTCACATCCTTTCCTAGATAAAAAGAAAAAGGATTATTGGCAGTATCTAAAGGAAGCGTATAAGAACGACCATTTATGGTCTTCACTGAAAAAAAATAATCAAACTTCACCTCATCAAGGTGAGAAGGAAACTCAGCTACATATTCATTTACTTCACTCAAAGAAGTGGAAAGCAATATTTTGCTCAGACTTTTAAATCCATCGGTAGAGTAATGCAAATAAATTTCATCTTCATTTAAAACTGTATCACTTTCAATCTTGGCCTTGATGCTGACATAAGGAATCTCCGAATCCGGTAATTCCTCATGGTCAATAAAGGTGTGGACCCACCCCATTTCAGCAAAGATATTTAATGTAAAGGGACCTGGTTCATGTATCGGCTCATCTAAAAAAGGAGTCATCAATGAATTTTCATTTCCAGCTACATAAGTACTCTCATCCAAATGGGAAATACTTGATCCTGACCTAAAAGGTTTTGGAGCATGAATTCGGGGGTTAAATGAAGCTAATCTTTTATTTAGAAAGCTTTCAAAAAAAACATTACTTCCCGTCAACACAGCACTAAGCTGTTTTGACCGAGGAGGATAAATAGTTACGTCAATTAAAAACTGATCATTCAAATCAATTAAACCGTAATCATAAATATTTATTTCGGTAAAAGCATAGGTATCGTCAGTATATAAACCCAATGATGAGGAAAAGCCCAAACCGTGGGCAATTTCGTGCAATACTACAGTCACAAAATCCACCTCATCATCACTAGCCTTCCCATCTAGACCAAAATACCAATTTTCAACTTGATCATTAAAACGAGCATTTATATCATAGTCATTGGAATTATTTAATTCCTTTCTGGCTAATTTTTCTGCTAATGCAATTGGGTACCATATTTCCTTGAAAGGAGCACCTGAAAAGTTTTTCACTTCTCCACTGGCTACAACACTTCCCAAAGTAATTCCTCCATTCACCGATCCTCCCAAATTAGTCCAATCAGCCTTCAAACGTATGGGCACTTCTGAATGTAGATAATGCTCCCAAATTGAAACTGCATATTCAAAGGCTATTTTGGCCTGTTCAGGAAAATTGTTGAATCTTATTTCAAAATGTGAATTTTTAACAGAAAGATCTTCCTGTTGAGCCTTCTTAACACTGAATTCTATTTGACTTCGCTTATGGCTCCATTCATTACTATTCCAACTTTGAAAACAACTTATTTCAGGAGCATCTCTAAATTGTTGTGCATTGCTATAAAAAGAAAATAATAGGAAAGCTATAGGTAAAATTACTTTCATACGAACATTTTTTAGATGTAATTTTTTGAGAGCTTGTTTAATTTTTTTGTTTTAAGCGAAAATGAACTGTGTTTTGAGAAGGTGAACGAGGCACTTTTTGAGCTCGGAGCTGGAAACTACGATGGAAAAAAGCAACAAAGTGCAACTTTTCAAAAGTCTATTGCCGCAAAAAGAAAATTTTTAATCATACTCAAGAGTAAAAGTACATAAAACATCTCCCACCACACTCTTTCTATCTTAGCTTCCACCCCATTTCAAAGTAAGGAATCAAAATGCTTTAATACTTGAACAAAATCAGGCTCTTTCTTTAGGTTTAATTTGTTTTCACTAACATATTCTTTTATCTCTGACTGGTGACTTTCAAAAAGGTTCAATAAATCCTTCTTTTTTAATTTTACTTGTACCCATTCTTTGTCTTTAGACCAATGAACGAAGAACTTATTACTTTGAATCATTTGTTTTTTCATAATGGGACTATCAGTGTAACCACCGAAAGTACTGGTCTTATTAACAACCTTTTTAATTTGTAATTTATAA
>NZ_SMMB01001138.1 GCF_009711365.1 Xanthovirga aplysinae
CCATAATATAAAGCCGCATAGGTTAAAAAGTATATTAGTAAGGCCACAAATCCATATCCTAAGAAAAGAAGGATTTTTTGAGGGTGAGTATCTTGAATAGAATCAAAAGGCTGAAAAAACCAAAAGAAGAAAAATACATAAAAACCCAAACCCGTACCTATTCCAAGTTGGTATTTTAATGAAGTTAAAGTAAACCTTTGTTTGAAGTAATTTTTAAAAAAATTGTACTTCATTAGATGAGTTCCAATTAATAATCAATAATACAGATAAGAACTAACTTCAAAAATACATATTTAAATTTAAAAGATTAAAAAGAAGGATACCTTTAAATATAATACAAAATAAATAGAAAGATTTGAAAGGATAAATTCCCTAAAATATTGGAGGTCTTTTTGTTATTAGTGACCTAAATAGTGACCTAAAAACTATAAACCCCTCAAACTTTCCGTTTGAGGGGTTTATGTGGGACATACTGGATTCGAACCAGTGACCTCTGCCCTGTCAAGGCAGCGCTCTAAACCAACTGAGCTAATGCCCCAAAAAATATCAGCCTACAAATATAGTTTCTTTTTTAATTTAGCATAAAATCGTCAAAAGATATTTTCAGTTCTTGTAGGTAAGGAAACTAAAAGCCAAGTTTGTTTGAAATCATTTCTAGATATCGATTTCTACTTGGTTTTTTAATAAATCCTCCATGTTTTCTCTTTTACGAATTAGTTTTGCTTCACCATTAATCACTAACACTTCAGCTGGTCTAAACCGTGAGTTGTAATTGGAGGTCATGCTAAATCCATATGCTCCTGCATTTTTTATGGCCAGGATGTCTCCTTCTTTAACCTCATTTAGTTTACGATCCCAACCAAACGTGTCTGTTTCACAAATGTAACCTACAATGCTATATACCCGTGTTGTTCCTTTTGGATTGGAAACATTGAAAATATCATGGTAGGCGTCATACATCATCGGTCTAAGTAGATGATTCATGCCTGAGTCTACTCCTACAAAAACTGTGGCGGGAGTAGTTTTGATCACATTTGTTTTAACCAACAGAAACCCGGACTCACTGACCAAAAATTTTCCTGGCTCAAACCATAATTCTATATCTCTACCATAGGATTTACAGAAGTCACCAAAAGCATTTCCTAATTTTTCACCTAGCTCTTCAATGTTGGTGGTTACATCTCCCTCACGATAGGCAACTTTAAATCCACTTCCAAAGTCAATGAATTCGAGGTCTTTAAATTCACGGGCTAAATCGAAAATTACCTCAGCACCTTTCAAGAATACCTCAGAATCGAGGATGTCAGAGCCCGTATGCATGTGTAAACCTGTAACTTTAATGTTGTAGGTCTTTATTACCCTTTGTAGGTGTCTCAGCTGAAGAATAGAAATTCCAAATTTTGAGTCAATGTGTCCAGTGGATATTTTAAGGTTACCCCCGGCTAAAATGTGAGGGTTTACCCGTACACAACAAGGAACTGAATCATGATAAGTAGCTCCAAATTGTTCTAAAATAGAGATATTGTCAATGTTGATTCTAAGGCCAAGTTCAACGGCTTCCTTTATTTCATCAAAGGAAACACAATTTGGGGTATAAAGGATTTCCTCTGGTAAAAAGCCCGCTTTCATACCGATATAAGCCTCTTGTATGGAAACCACATCCAGACCCGCACCCTGTTTTTTTAGGAGTTTTAGAATATTGAGGTTTGTAAGTGCCTTGGCAGCATATTTAATTTTTACCCTCTGGCCAGAAAATGCATTTTGCAATCTCTGAAGCTGAGAAGAGATTTTTTCCGCATTGTAAACATATACCGGAGTACCGAATTGTTCACAAATATCTACAAGTTTTACTCCCTGGATACTGTAGGCGTTATCGATTAATTCCATTACTCAAATTGTTTAATCGGCAAATATAGTATAAGAATTTTAATTGCAAACAGGAGAAACGAAGGGAAATTTTAGGTTTAGTAAATTTGACATTAGTCCGCCATTTAGTGTGGTTTAAAATTAGGCTTTACAATTTAACTTCTTCTTAACAACCTTGTCAGAAAATGTGCGTAAATTTGAACTATAACGGTTATGATTTTGAACCTTAGTGATGTGTGGAAAGGATTTTTTAAAAGGTTGGTTTGTATTAGATGGGAGGTAAGTGAAGGCAATTTTCATCCTTATTTTCTATAGGTATTATTAAATTCAAAACCTATTGTGGGTATTTAAGTTGGATTCCTTATTTTTTTTTAGTATATTTTATGACTTGGGGAAATTGTGTTCTACTCCTGTTTGATCCTTTTAAGTCTGCAAACTTTTATTCCCGGGGCAATATTCCCACTAAAAATCCTCAAATAAATTCGCCGTTTTACAATTAAATTTTACCCCTATGATACAAATTATCCCTTCTATTATTATTTATGATGGAAAAGTTGTTCGCCTGGAACAAGGAGATTTTTCCAAAGAGAAACAATATGATGTTAGCCCAGTTGATCTGGCAAAGAAATTTGAAGACCATGGAATGGAGGTCGTTCAACTTGTAGATTTAGATGGTGCCCGTGGAAGAGAGCCTGAAAATTATCATGTATTGGAGGCTATTTCGGGACATACCAGTTTAAAGATTGATTTTACAGGAGGAATAAACACTGATGGTGATATTAACAAAGCATTAGAATGTGGTGCTTCCTTTATTACTGTAAGTAGTAAGGCTGTAAGTAATAAAGAGCTTTTTAGTTCGTGGTTGGTTTCTTATGGAAGAGAGATTATCAGGTTGGGGGCTGACTCCTTAAATAAAAAACTGAAAGTAAAAGGATGGTTGAAAAGTACCGACATCAATATTTTTGATCATATAGAGTATTTTTATAACCGAGGTCTCAAGTACGTTAAAGCAACAGATATTGCCAGAGATGGGGTGTTGGAGGGGCCTTCTTTTGAGCTCTACGAGGAAATGTTAGTTCGATTCCCTGATATTAAAATTCTGGCCAATGGTGGGGTTAGGTCGGTAGAAGATATTCAACGTTTGGACGAAATGGGGATTAATGCGGTTATTTTTGGTCGTGCTTATTATGAGGGTATTATTGATCTGAAAGATCTTGCACCTCTATTGGTGTAGAGATAAAAGAAAAAGCTGATTTCGAAAAGGGAAGCAAACTTATTTTTGGTTTGCTTCCCTTTTTAGTTGAAAAGGATTAAAAGCGGCAATTTATTAATAACCTAAAAGGCATAGATGTAAATGTGTTTTTGATTTTGTCGTTATCTGTATCATCATCAAATTGTAAATTTGTGATTTTCATGAATTCACTGGCATGATTTATTCTTAATGCTGATTCAAATTGAAAGTTTACTCTTTGGTGCACTTTAAAACGGAAACCTAATAATGGGCCCCACCCAATTACGTTTACCTTACCTTTGATCTTCGAATTGTGTTGAACAGGATTTGGAATGGAAGAGGAATAAAATTCACTGTTTAGGTCAGCTCCTCCGTAAAACTCCCATTTTTGTGAGATTTCTTTGAAGGCTTCAAATCCGATTTTTAGAAAAATACTATTCGTATTTCCTTCGGGGTCTTCAGTCCTGGGAAATGTAAACAATTTGCCTCCCAAGGCGAACCTTCCATTCACCTTTTTTCCCAATATTTTATAATTAAGGAAGTAAATGGGTTGGTAGTTTTCATAGGAATTCAGAAAATATATGGGCTGGTTATTATCATCCAAGGCGATTATGCTACCATTATTTTCTTTTGTAAGAAATGCTCCTAAGTCTAAACCTATTTCATTTTTATATCTGATTTTTACCTCCTCATTGTCAGTGTTTTGGGAGTAAGTCGAGGTATAAATCAATATAAGGCAAAATGTGATTAGTAGTTTTTTCATTTAGTTGTTGTTTTGAATGTTATAGTTAATATAAATTGGTTTAATAATTCAAAAAAAATATTTTCTCAAACTATAAAGTTTTTGTTGATTTTATTTTAAATTTTTTCTCAATAATAATGCCAAATTTATAAAAAAATAACAATATTTATTTTGAATTTTAGTTGTTTTATTGAGTTGGATGTTATTTTTTAATATTGTATTGTTTAATATTAAATATATATGTTGTTTATTATTTATTATGGAATTAATAATTTTAAAATATATGGTTCGGACTGAGTTATTATTTTAGGTGCTAACAGAAGGTCAACCGCAACTTACTTTTCCAATTTTGCATTATTTTCTATTTTTTACACTTCGTCCATGACAAATCCTTTGTCTTTTCCCTTAGACACTAGGTCAGTAGGTTCAACAACTCTTTCACTTAAAAATGAGTTATAAGATAAACACGGACAAACCAGGGTTTAATAAATAGATGAGTCCTTCCATTTAAAGTAAGAGAATGTTTTGGGGCCTTTCGGTTTATTGCTGCTTAATTTATAAGTTTTGGAGGCCAGTGACCGACGGCAGTTTGTTTTATGAAAGCTTATGAGTAAGGGAAGAGTTGTCTTTTATTGATTAAGAGTTGATGAGGAGGCTTTTAAAACTTTTTGGAGGGTTTAAGCTCTTTTGCAAACATGAAGGAACCTATTGTATATCGTTCAATTGAACCGGAGGATTTACCGAAAATGTACGGTGCTTTTAAGAGGGTTTATGCTGATTTTCCTGCTCCTTTTTTTCTACACCAGGAAATGTACCTCAAAAAATATATTGCCCGACAAAATATAGACTATAAACTATCGGTGGGGGCTTTTGAAGATGATAAATTGATCGGTTTTATTTTGTCTTCGGTGGCGCTATATGAAGGTAAACTTACTGCCTTTAATAACAGTGAAGGTTTTTTGCCAGTGCATCGTAAGGAAGAAGTGTCTGTTAAGATGTATGATTTTCTCCGCCCTCTTCTACAAAAGGCAGAAGTTAAACAGTGTTTGATCGAGGTGCAAACCAATGATAAGAAATTGTTGAAAGTGGCTAAAAAACTGGGTTTCAAGGCAAACAAAACCTATCATTGTCTGATTTTGTCTAATCAGCAGATTTTGGCCTCCCAACCTCCAGGTGGAATAAGTATTCGTATACAAGACAAAGCCGACTGGGATTTTTATGAAAGTTTTACCGATGTAAATGCTCCCTTTTTGAATAGTCGCTACCACTTAGACAATAATGAGTATGATGAAATGGTTATTTCGGCCAAAAAAAGTGGTGAGGATATTGGGTTTGCAATTTTTGAACCAGACATGGGTAGAGTGGCCCAAATTGGAGTTCGTAGAGATTTCCGTCGTAGAGGGGTAGGTAGTGCTTTGCTTAGTTTTATTTATCAGTTGTCAGCGAATAAGTCTCTACTGGTTAATGTGGATACAAAGGCTAAAGATGTAAATGAGTATTTTAAGGAAATGGGTTTTGAAACTATTGGAGAGTTGGCCGAAATGAAGCTTATTTTATGATTAGGATTAATGGAGTTAACAAACTTTAAGATTACTTTTTGGTCCTGAAAGATTTGGATTAACTCACCATATATATTCTTTTTTCTTGTTTGTCTATTTCAGATAACCTTAATTCCAAATTAAAAAGTTGTTTTTCCTAATTTTGGTATCTGAATGATAAGGAAGAGGAATAAGTTCTGTAAGAGTTTTTGTTTCAATTTTTATGACCACTAAATCTTTGACAATTCGTTTCCTAAAAAAGGAAGATAATTCCTTCATGCATGCCGCCTTTTTAGAGGCCTTTTCAGATTATGTAATACCTTTTAAACTAAGCAAGGAGCAGTTTATCCACAGGTTTGTGGATAAGTTAACAATCAACTTTGAATTGTCTGTAGGGGCTTTTTCTGGAAATAAATTGGTGGGATTCATTTTCACGGCTATCAATAACTACCAAGATAAAACTACGGCCTACAATGGAGGTACAGGGGTTATTCATGCATTTCGGGGAAAGAACTTAACAAAAAGGATGTATGATTTTCTGACTCCAGAATTGCGAAAGCATAAAATTGAGCAATATGTTTTGGAAGTAATCACCTCCAACGAAAGAGCTATAAGGGCATATCAAAATTGCGGTTTTAGCGTTAACAAAAAGTTTTCTTGTTTTGCTTTAAGAGAATCATTTCAGACAAGGGGTATAAGCACTAAAAATTTAAAACTGGAAAAGCCAGATAATTTTGATTGGGCGTTGTATGAGGAATTCAGGGATATTTCTCCTTCTTTTTTGGATTGTCCACCTATATTAAGGCAGAATATAGCCCAAGAACAGATTATCTATTTAAAAGAACAAGAAAAAGTGTTGGCCTATGGAATTTTTCAGCCGCAAACTGGCCGTTTGTCACAAATTGCTGTTGCAAAAAGTCAACGTAGAAAAGGTCTAGGGCGGAGGCTTATTCAAGAAATGTTTCAACTTTCTATTCCAAAATGTTTGACTATTTCCAATATTGATAGCCAGGCTATTTCAGTGATTTCATTTTTTGAGGCAATGGGTTTTGTCAATGAAATTGATCAATACGAGATGACTATGGTGTTGGACTAAAAATTGCTATAAACTTGCAGGTCTCTCAAAGCCCATTAAGAGCAAAGTCTCTCTACCTAACCATGAAACTGAAGATAAGTTGAAATTGGTTGCTAGAAGCTAAAATCATTTTGGATAACCAATACGCTGTAATGCGTAGGGAATGAATTTTTTTGATACAAATTTAAAGCATGAAATTTAAAGGCCTAGAAGCTATTACTTCCGGTAACATTTTGAAACTACATGAAGACCAGGAAATCACGCATTTGCTTACTGATAGCAGAAAGTTGTTGACGGTTCCAGGTGCAATTTTTTTTGCTATTAACGGTAAGTTTCACGACGGTCATGCCTTTCTGGAGTCTACATATAGTAAGGGAGTCCGAAATTTTGTAGTGAATAAATCGAAAAAACTTTCGCTGGATCAATTTCCGGAAGCCAATATTTTAGCTGTGGAGGATAGCCTGAAGGCTATGCAGCAAATAGTAGCTTTTCATAGGCAACAATTTCATTTGCCCGTTATTGGAATCACTGGTAGTAATGGTAAAACAATTGTCAAGGAATGGTTAACCCAAATTTTAGCCGAACGGTATAAAGTATTAAAAAGTCCCAAAAGTTATAATTCCCAATTGGGTGTGCCTTTATCGGTATGGAAGTTGGAACCTGATCATGAAATGGCCGTTTTTGAGGCAGGCATTTCTCAGGTGGGTGAAATGAAATTCCTTCATTCAATTATTCAACCTACTCATGGAATTTTCACGAATATTGGACCTGCTCATGCAGAAGGGTTTGAATCCATACAGCAAAAGATCGAAGAAAAACTGATTTTGTTTAAGGACTGCCAACAAATTATTTGTTGTAAAGATCACTATGAAGTGTATAAAGCCTTAGTTACTCATTTCCCTAAAGATAAATTGTTGACCTGGTCTACCAAGGAAATAGCAGATGTGAGCATCCTACATCAAAAAAAGAAGGGAGATTACCTGTGTCTGGAGATGAGCTTTAAGGGAGAAACTTTTTACATGGAGTTTCCTTTCACGGATGAAGCATCAGTTGAGAATGGAATGAATATAGTGACCTTATTATTGTCATTTGGGTTCTCTTTTACTGAGATCCAATCCGGACTTAGGAAGTTGAAAAGTGTCTCTATGCGATTGGAGGTAAAACAGGGGGTCAATAATTGTATGCTGATAGATGATAGCTATAACAATGACCTGGCAGGTTTGGAAATTGCTTTAAATTTGCTGGACCAGCAAAAACAAAATCCAAAAAAAACGCTGATTCTTTCCGATTTGTACGAAGCTGGCTTAAGTAACTCCCAATTGTACGAAAAAGTTGCCTCCTTGATAAAAAGCAAAGGGATCAATCGACTGATAGGTATTGGTCCAATAATCAGTAGTCAACAAAAGAATTTTTTAACCCAGGAATCTCAATTTTACCCAAGTACTTCTCTTTTTTTGAAGGAATTTGATCAAAATACTTTTAAAAGGGAGAATATTTTAATAAAAGGTGCACGGGTTTTTAATTTGGAGAGAGTGGTGCATCAACTGCAGCAAAAAATGCACCGCACTTCGCTTGAAATTAACCTCGATGCTTTAACTCATAATTTAAATGTTTATCGTAGTCGCTTGCAGCCAGAAACTAAGATTATGGTAATGGTTAAAGCTTTTGCTTATGGAGGAGGGAGTAATGAGATTGGTCATCTGTTGCAGTTTCATAGGGTAGATTATTTAGCCGTAGCCTATGTGGATGAAGGAATCGCACTTCGGGAAAATGGGGTGAAATTGCCTATTATGGTTATGAATCCTACCCCCGAGAGTTTTGAAAAGCTGTTGGATTTTAATCTTGAACCAGAGATTTATAGTCTTTCTCTATTGAATACCTTTGTAGATTTTCTTCGTCGAAATGATAGAGAATCAGGAATTCATTTGAAGTTGGAAACAGGGATGCATCGATTGGGTTTGGAAACTTTTGAGGTGGAAGAGGCAATTGATATTCTACGGGTTAATTCTTCCATAAAGGTAAAAAGTGTGTTTAGTCATTTGGCAGGTGCCGATGAAGCTATTCATAATGATTTTTCCCTAAAGCAAGTTCAAATATTTAAGGAAGGTGTTCAGAAAATAGAAAGTGGTTTGGGGTATCCAGTGATCAAACATATTCTGAATTCCGCAGGAATTATTCGCTTTCCTGAGTACCAATTTGATATGGTTCGATTGGGGATCGGTCTGTATGGCATTGAGGTTAATGGTAAAGCACAAAATGAATTGCGTCAAGCCAATACCCTAAAAACCATTATTTCTCAAATAAAAAAAGTATCTGCTGGAAATACCATTGGTTATAGCAGAAAAGGCATAGCAGAAGGGGAGAGGATCCTTGCCACCATTGCCATTGGTTATGCAGACGGATTTGACAGAAGGTTCAGCAACGGAAAAGCCCAGGTGTTAGTGAATGGAAAATTTGCTCCTACTATTGGAAACGTCTGTATGGACATGACCATGATCGATATTACGGGAATTTCTGCTAAGGAAGGGGATGAAGTAATCCTGTTTGGAGAAGAAAATCCTTTGATGGCTTTGACCCAAACGTCCAATACTTTTCCTTATGAGGTGTTGACTAGTATTAGTGAGCGTGTAAAAAGGATTTACTATACAGAATGATCTTTTTAGTTGAAAAAGACCTTTTTT
>NZ_SMMB01000800.1 GCF_009711365.1 Xanthovirga aplysinae
TTCTTTGACAATTTTTCTGCTAGCTGTTTCCTTGAGTGACCTAGCCGCATCGTGCCATTCCTTTCCCATAGCTAAACTAAATTACTGCTTATATTTGCTAGCTGCAGGGTATTCATTTATGATCTTAACTAGTCCTATAGGGACAAAACCAGTCAGGAACTTTAAATATGTATAAAATTGTATAAATATGAAATTGAGAAAAGCCAATGGATACAAGGATGTTTCATCCCTAACGGGATAGGTATAGCATAGAAGTTATTTACTCCTTAAAATATGGTTTCTAGCTTAAGTTCCATAGTAAATTGTCTATTCTCCAGCACGGGCAGTTCTCAAACTGAAGTATCTCTATTTTTGCTATGTGTTCCCAAAAAAATCATCAAAGAAACTAATTTTATGACTTTATTGACAGGTAAGTTTCTATAAAGTGGCTTTGTGAAGCAATTCTCGTAATTTTTTCTTTCCTCTTTTTAAATGGGTATTCACGGTATTTTCAGAAATATTCATTTCTTCTGAAATCTCATTAACTTTTAGTCCTTCAAAGTACTTCATCCGAAAGACAGATTTCATTTGAGAAGGCAATTCATTTAAGGCCGCCCTTACTTCATTGAGAATTACATCATCTCCTTTAACCAATTCTGGATTAAGCCTGAGCATCGCATCAAGATAAATCAAATTTTTTCGGTCTTGAAGTTTTAAATCACGAAGCTTATTTAAACACCTATTTTTTACCGAACTATATAAATAGGCCTTTAGAGAGGTTTGAATGGATACTTTCTGAATATTCTGCCAAAGGTATAAAAAAAAATTTTGAACAATATCCTTACTTAAATGGATATCGAAGGTATAGCCAGTGGCAAATTTCACCAGATCAGGGTAAACTTTCAAGTATAAGGCTTTAAATGCCTGCCTATCCCCTTTCCTGATCTCATTTAACAATATTTGTTCCTCTAACTTCAACTATTATTAAATTATTTAAAACCATAAATTAAAAAAATTATTAATAAAATATCATTTTATAGTAATTTTAACTCTGATATTTTGAAGAAAATGATTTCAAGAGAAGTCAATATCAACGAAACCTCACTGGAAAAGAATCAAATACTATATTTTATAAAAAAACTCATTATTCTTACTCGACTGTTAATTGCAAAATCAATCAATATTTATGAACTTAAAAATTAATCCTTTCAATTAATAATCGTAAAACTATGAGCCTTAACTACCTACCCGGGGTCATTCAACAATTCAAATACTATAAAAGCCTAGGAGAAAAAACCATGGCACATTTAAGTGACGAACAATTACTTTGGCAATGCAATGAGGACAGCAACAGTATTGCCACATTGGTCAAGCACTTATCAGGAAATATGTTATCCAGATGGACAGATTTTCTCCAGTCAGATGGAGAAAAAGAGTGGAGAAACCGGGATGGAGAATTTGAAAATGATTTAAAATCTAGGAGTGAACTAATGGAAGTTTGGAATAAGGGTTGGGATTGTTTGTTGGATACCCTTGAAAATTTAAACGAGGAAGATTTACAAAAAATCATTTACATAAGAAACCAAGGGCATACGGCTATGGAAGCCATTAACCGACAGTTGGCCCATTACCCATACCATATTGGGCAGATGGTATTCCTGGGAAAAATGTTTAAGGGTGAAAAATGGGAATCCTTAACTATTCCTCGAGGAAAATCAAGCAGTTTCAATGAAAAAAAATTCTCCAAACCTAGGAGAAATGAGCATTTTACCTCTGAGTTCCTAAAGAAAGAGAATTGATGTCTATTAGAATATATTTCTTCTAACTCCATTGGGATGGATGCTCATACAACTAAACTATGAGCTTCCTTATTTTAAAACACTTTATTAATTGGTTGGTCCTATATATTTACCAGGAACTTTATTATTTATCTGTCCTTCCTCCTTATCCCATTGAATAAGTTTATGGTCAATCTGAAATTACATGTCAAATTCCAATTTAAATTGGATTGGATGTGCACTAAATTTCATCCCCACTATAACTTTTGAATCGTAACTGCACCCTAGGTACCTGGATCATTATTGAGCAGTTTCCCCACAAATTTTGCACTTTAGAAATTTTAAATTCTTTTCATTTTCACCAAAATCAATTAAAAATTGTAAAAAATATTCTGTCTTTAAATCAATTATACAAGTAAAGAAGTTTTAGTGTTAAGAAGAGTTTAATAAAGACAGTCATTAACCCCATGCCCTATTAATCCATCAATAAGAACAGCCAACCAAGAAGATACTTATTAAAATAGATCATTTGACTGGGGAAATCTGTTTCCGTTAGCTCAAAAATATTTTCAGAGACAAAAAAAGCTTTTATGGAAAGGGTTTCAAACATTAAACCAGGTGTGTCCGTTATTGTATGCTGTTATAATAGTGCAAAAAGGTTACCGGAAACCGTCCAACACCTTGCCTACCAAAAATTAAGCCCTGAAATAAAATGGGAAATTTTCATTATAGATAATGCTAGTACAGATAACACTTCCCAAGTAGCTCAAAAAGAATGGGAAAAGTATGGACTTTCTGTTCCTTTTAAAGTTTTAAGTGAAAAGAGGCAAGGCTCCAGGGTGGCAAGAGAAAAGGGAATAAGGGAAAGTCAATATCAATATCTCCTATTTTGCGATGATGATAATTGGTTAGCCCCAGATTATTTGCAAAAAGCCTTTCGTATAATGGAAAAGAATCAGGCTATTGGTGCTTTAGGAGGACGAGGAATTGCCTATTCGAATGTTGAGCTTCCGGAATGGTTTCAAAATTACAAACCTTATTATGCAGTAAATGAACAGGGAGAACAAAGCGGTGAATTAAGTGCTAAACATGCTTATCTATATGGAGCCGGAATGGTAATAAGAAAAGAGGCATATCATAGTTTGATAAAAAAAGGATTTCAACCCGATATGCCAGGAAGAATAGGAAAAAAATTAAATTCAGGGGAAGATAATGAGCTTTGTTATGCAGTAAGATTATCGGGCTATAAATTGTATTATGAAAGAAGTATGACCTTTAGACATTTTATTTGTAAAGAACGTTTAAACCTAACTCATTTAACTAAATTACTTAGGGATATTCACTATTCATCGGCTTGGCTGATCCCCTACGTTAAGGTATTGAAAGGAAAAAAGATGGGGTCAACAACCTGGTATATTGACCAGATTTTTAAAACCTATTGCGTTGGACGGGCCTTTTTTAAAGTTGTTTTTTATAAATACTATTTTAAACATTTGACTTTAGCCTTAATTAACCTGAAAGCCGAAAGGGCAAGCTGGCTTTCATTACTTCACCAGAGGAAGAGCTATAGAAAACGTTATGAAAAAGCTTTAAACCTCAAAGGTTGAAAGAAGGTGCAGCCATAAAAACGATTAAGGGGGAAAAATTCACTAATAATAAAATTCACATGGAGAGGTTTCAAGGAAAGTGTTGAATTGTAAGATAAAACACATTTTGCCAAAAAATTGTAACAAAATGTGTATGGAACATTAGGTGAAGATTTCTATTTCAATACATGTTGGGCAAGTACCTTTTGTACATCGTATACATTCACTGATTTATTAAACTTCTTTATGATACTTGGTTTAAACTCACTTGAAATCCAGATCTTTAATTCTGCATCTAAATCCAAAGTTCCGGCAGTTTCAATGCTAAATCTTGAAATACTTTTGTAGGAAACTGAAAGATATTCAGTCTTTTTACCAGTTATTCCCTGTTTATCTACCAGTAATAATCTTTTGTTGGTAAAAATAAAAGTGTCTCGAATAAGCTTAAAACCTATTTCAATCTCCTCTCCTTCTACGAGAAGCATATTGTACTCACTGATTAATTTTTCAAGGTCAACTACTCCAGCGTTTCCCAATAGTGATGAAAATAATCCCATAATTAATTTGTCATTTCCCTTCTCCTTTGGCTTTTCGGTTTCGCCCCGTTTTTTAGGAAGTGGTCTCTGGGCTCCACTCTTTAATTTGAATAAATTAATTATTACCAAGCTAAAAAAACTAAATAAAATAGTAATTCAATAGATAAAAAAAGAAACTTAATTAAAAATTGTCTAAAAATTGTTTTTAATTTCCCATTATGGTTTTATACAATATGGAAGATGTTGAATTTAGAAACTTTAGAAAAAATTTGTTCTGCCAT
>NZ_SMMB01000699.1 GCF_009711365.1 Xanthovirga aplysinae
AACCGCCTTTATTTTTAATGGCGCTTCATATACCTACTCTCAAATCAATGCAGCTGCTAATCAAGTAGCCAAAGGACTAGCTAATGAAGGAATTCAAAAAGGGGATAAGGTTGCACTCAGTTGTTTAAACTTACCCTATTTTCCCATCATTTATTTTGGAATACTGAAAGCGGGAGGAGTAGTTGTCCCCCTCAACGTATTATTAAAGAAAAATGAAATCATTTACCATCTACAAGATTGTGATGCTAAGGCTTATTTTTGCTTTGAAGGCACCCCGGAATTACCCATGGGAGAAGAAGGTTTCCAAGCCTTTGAATCAGTTAAAAGTTGCGAACATTTTTTTACCATTACCGCTGATCCAAAAGCCACCTCTCCTTTCAAAAACACATTGACCTTGGGACAATTAATGCATGGCAATTCTCCCCAATTTGAATCTACAGTAACCCAACCGGAGGATACAGCAGTCATTTTATACACTTCAGGAACCACAGGACAACCAAAAGGAGCAGAATTAACGCATTTTAACATGTTTCAAAATGCTCAATGCACTGTTCCCCTGTTGGATTACCAAGAAGATGATATTTACCTGATCGTTTTGCCATTATTTCATTCTTTTGGGCAAACCGTACAAATGAATGCTGGAATTCTAAAAGGAATAACCCAAGTTTTACTACCTCGTTTTGAGCCTTCCACTGCTTTTAATTTGTTACAGAAGGAAAAAGTAAGTGTATTTTGTGGAGTTCCCACCATGTATTGGGGTCTACTAAATTTTCCAAACACTGAAAAATTTGATCTTCAAGCTATAGCCGATAACTTACGGATCTGTGTATCAGGAGGGGCTTCCATGCCTGTTCAACTTTTAAAGGACTTTCAAAGTCAATTTAATGTTCCTATATTGGAAGGATATGGTTTATCGGAGACTTCACCGGTAGCTTGCTTCAACCATCTTGATAGAGTCCGAAAACCAGGGTCTATTGGAACGCCACTTTGGGGAGTTCAGATGAAAATAGTAAATAAAAACATGGAGGAAGTACCTGTAGGAGAAGCCGGAGAAATCATCATTAGAGGGCACAATGTGATGAAAGGATACTATAAACGGCCCGATGCCAATAAACAAGTATTTGAAGGAAATTGGTTTCATACCGGTGATGTTGGAAAAATGGATGATGAGGGTTTTTTCTACATTGTGGACCGAACCAAAGACATGATCATCCGAGGCGGATATAATGTCTACCCAAGAGAAATTGAGGAAGCACTGATTCAACATGAAGCCGTATCTCTGGCGGCAGTGATCGGTATTCCTCATGACACGCATGGAGAAGAAATTAAAGCCTATGTTATTTTAAAAGAAGGAGCCAATACCGATGTAGAAGAATTGATACATTGGACAAAAGAACGTATAGCCTCTTACAAATATCCAAGAATTATAGAAATTGTAGATAGTTTACCTATGACAGCCACTGGAAAAATTCTTAAAAAGGAATTAAGAAAAATGGTGGTTTCTTAGTAAAAGAAATTTAGAAAGCTCTAACTCTTGATAAAAATATTAACCTCAACAAAGATGGACAACTCTGTAAAAGATAAAACCCAAGTACAAATAAAAAATGAAAGCGTCTCTGATATTGATCGTGTATTTCAAATTCAGAAAAGCAAAATGTATCACCCGCCTTCATTTAGCCTTAAAGAAAGAAAAGATAGGCTAAAAAGATTACATCAAGCCGTACTTCACTACCAAAAAGACATCCAAGAGGCCTTGTACCTAGACTTTCAGAAAAACCCTGGGGAGACAGATCTTTCGGAGATACTGGCCATTACTTCAGAAATAAAGCACTCGCTCAGGCATCTAAAAAAATGGATGAAACCCAAAAGAGTGAGTACACCTCTTTCTTTGTTCGGTTCAGTTAGCCATATCCGGCAGGAACCAAAAGGGGTCGTTCTCATTATTTCACCATGGAACTTCCCTTTTAACCTTACTTTTGGACCCTTGGTATCTGCCTTAGCTGGTGGAAACCGTGTCATTTTAAAACCATCAGAAATGACTCCGCATAGCTCCTCCTTAATAAAAAGGATTGTAAAGAATACATTTACAGAGGAGGAAGTAGCTGTTTTTGAAGGAGATCATACAGTTGCTCAAGCCCTTTTGGAAAAGCCTTTTGATCACATCTTTTTTACAGGAAGTCCTCAAGTGGGTAAAATTGTTATGGGTGCAGCAGCCAAAAACCTTAGCTCCGTGACTTTAGAATTGGGTGGAAAATCGCCTGTAATTATTGATCACTCTGCAGATATAAAAGAGGCAGCTCAAAAAATATGTTGGGGAAAATTCATTAATAACGGACAAACCTGCATTGCCCCGGATTACATATTGGTTCATGAAAGCAAGAAAGAAGAATTCATTGAAAACATGAGGATCTTCATTGAGAAGGCCTATGGTGAAGAAACCGACATTATCTCCTCAAATGATTATGCTAGAATTGTCAACCAAAATCATTTTACAAGAATCAACCATTTGTTAGAAGAAGCCATAGAAAAAGGGGCAAAAGTGCGCTTTGGAGGTATTACAAAATCCAGCGAACGATTTATATCCCCTACCCTTCTGGATAATGTAGATCTTAATTCCAAAGTGATGCAGGAGGAAATATTTGGACCTGTACTCCCAATTATAAGCTATTCTGATCTCGAAGAGGCCCTTCACCTGATTCAAAAAAAGGAAAAACCTTTGGCCCTCTATGTGTACAGTAAAAATCGCAGAAACATTAGGGATATTTTGCAAAACACCTCAGCAGGAGGTTCCTGCGTAAATGACAATGTACTTCATTTCTTTCAACTCAACCTTCCATTTGGAGGGGTGAATAACAGTGGAATTGGGAAGGCCCATGGGTTTCATGGCTTTCAGGCCTTTTCAAATGAAAGAGGGGTACTTCGACAGCCTACTAAATTTAGTGCTGCAAAACTTATGTTTCCACCCTATACCAAAACTGTCCGTAAATTAATTGAATTAACGATTAAGTGGCTTTAATTTAGCTCAAGAAAAAATAACGTCAATCTCAATAAAACTTTTAAGGAGGAAGTACCTTCCAAAATTAAGGGTATGGTATTTAAAAGGTTATAACCTATAAAGAATTAACTTTATACAAACCAATAACTAAAGTGATATTGATTTTTGGATAAAAATGCCCCTATGAGAAGTAGGGGCATTTAAAAGATATATATTATCCACCACATTCTGTTCCTGGCCACCATGTACGATGATAAGGACATTCAGGAAAAGCCGTAGGTATAGGACCTCCCCCCTTTGCGGTATTAGCCTTATTCTCTTCTAAATTGGTAGTAAAACTTTTTACTTTGATT
>NZ_SMMB01000990.1 GCF_009711365.1 Xanthovirga aplysinae
TAAGGAATTATTTCTTAAAAACTAAATTGTTTAACTATGTTTAAAAACTTATTATTATTAGTTATTGTTTTTTGCTATGGACTAACCTTTGCTCAAGAAACAAATAAAAAGCCCGTTCCTTTTTCTAATTCACCAATTGCACCTATTGATTTAACGTCAAAGGACCTGCCTAAGACAACTTGTGGTACGGTGGAAGCCTCCCAAGCACTTATAGCCATGTATCCACAAATGGGATCAGAAGAAGATTTTGAAAAGCTTTTGAAAAGAGCCATTGAAGAACGAAAGGCAAAAACAGCTCTTTTTAGTATGGAAGAGACAGTTCTTACCCTTCCGGTGGTGGTTCACGTGGTGCATGATGATGAACTTTTAGGAGAAGGGGCCAATATTAGTTATGAACAAATCCTTTCTCAAATTGAGGTACTTAATGAGGATTTTAGAAAAATGACTGGAACACCCGGTTTTAATGATAACCCTGTAGGAGCAGATATTCGTATTGAATTTGAATTAGCAGTAGTGGATCCAAAGGGGATTGTTTTGGAGGAAAAGGGCGTGGATCGGGTAAATTTAAAAGATCTAGGGTATAGTGGACAGCCATCCAGAGACCAAGTGGATCCTCTTATTAAAACTGTGACCTATTGGGATCCTTTTAATTATTTAAATATTTGGGTAGTAGACATTGCCCCAAGCGGGGGATCACAAACCTTAGGGTATGCACAATTTCCTACCATTTCTGGCCTGCCAGGATTAGACAATCTTGGACTCCCTACTGGGATGGAAACCGACGGTGTTGTACTTATACCTTCTGTTTTTGGGAGTAATGATAAAGGAAATTTTGATTTATGGCCCGGAAAAGATAAAGGAAGAACTGCTACTCATGAGGTTGGTCATTATTTGGGACTTAGACATATCTGGGGTGATGGAGATTGCGATGCTGACGATTATTGTGAAGATACTCCCTTACAAGATGGCTATACGGCTAATTGTGAACAAACATTTTCCTGTGGTTCTCAAGATATGATTGAGAATTATATGGACTATACTGACGATGTTTGTATGAATATCTTTACACAAGACCAAAAAGATAGAATTTGGGCTGTCATGGAAAATAGCCCCAGAAGAAAAGAGCTGTTAAATTCCTATGCTTTAACTCCGGAACCAGAATTTGTCGCCAATAAAACCACAGTTTGGCAAGGGGAATCTGTTTATTTTTCCGATTTGTCATCGGGAACAGTAAATGCTTGGAGCTGGGAGTTTGAGGGAGGGGAACCAGCTGCTTCTTCCGAACAAAATCCTGAAGTGGTTTATTCTGACCCTGGGGTATACAAAGTGTCTTTGTCGGTAGGGAATGCCGCAGGTCAGTTTTCGGAAAAAAGAACCAAATTTTCTTATATCAAAGTAAAGGAAACTCAAGCCAGACCGGAAGCTGATTTTTACACCGTAAAAACCAAGGTTCTTACGGGTGAAGAGGTACAATTCGAAGATTTTTCTAAAAATGATCCGATTAGCTGGTATTGGGAATTTGAAGGGGGGAACCCTGCATTTTCAACAGAACAAAACCCAAAAGTTAGGTTTAATGAAGTGGGTGAATATTCGGTTAGTTTGAAGGTGGCCAATTTCCTTGGAGAGTCAGAGGTATTTTCCAAGGAAAACCTTATTAAGGTAAGCAAGGGTGCAGAAATAGTGGTAAATCCGAAAGAGTTCCAGGAAACGCTCAAATTAGAAGAAACTATTACTGGTAAAGTAACTATTGAGAATTCTGGAGAAAAGGTTTTAAATTATACATTGTCTTCTTACCGCAAAGACCTGCAGGGAGTGGCCGGTTCCAACAACGTTTATAATGGTGGAAAAGGGGAATATGTATGGTATGATAGTCGATCTCCTTTGTTCTCCAGCCGGTTGATTAAAGGAGTGGCTCATGAATGGTTAGAAATATCAGAAATAGGAACTGAGCATTTCACGGAGAACGATGATGAATTTACTATTGAATTGCCCTTTGATTTCCCATTTTTTGGAGAAAATAATCGGACCGTTTATGTGGGCAATACAGGATATATATCTCTGACAGGTGATAGAATGTCTGATTATTCTCCTGATCCCATTCCTACTTTCTATAATCCTAATGGTTTTATTGCTCCACTTTGGACAGATATTGAACCCAAAAAGATGGGACGTATTTATCATCTCATACAGGATAATGCACTTATCGTTCAATACTCCAATTTTAGCTATTATGATATGCCTGAAACGGATTTTACTTTTCAGGTAATCCTATATGCAAGTGGGGAAATCCTTTTCCAATATAAGGATATGGAGCTGAATGGGTTGTCTCCGAGTCAAGAATTAGTAACCATTGGAGTGGAAAACAAGGAAGGAACCAGTGGGACGCAAATTAGTCGTCAATTGGGTTATCCTGAAAAAAATTTGGCCGTCCTTCTTTACCCCCACCAGTATTTTGATCAGGAGGAAGGCCAACTGGAACCAGGGGAATCAACCGTAGTGAATTATACGCCAGACCTTAGTGATTTATCTCCTGGGGATTATGAATTTGCTATTAATGTTCAAAGTAATGATTATGTGAATAGTGATCTTGAAATTCCATTTAAAATTCACCTTAATGGGGAAGCCGACTTAACTGTAAATCAAAAACCTTCCTTTGGAGAAGTTTTCCTAGGGGGAGCACAGACTGATGTGCTTAACCTGGAAAATTCCGGTACCGAAGTTTTGGAAATTGATTTAGTTATAGAGGGAAATGGCTTTTCCCTTAAAGAAGAAGAGGGAAGTTTTAGATTGGCCGTGGGAGAAAGTAGAGATGTGGAGATAAGTTTTGGGCCTACTGAATTAGGAGAAAATTCAGGGATTTTAACCATTGATAGCAATGATCCTGATCAGCCTCAAAAACAGATTAACCTTACTGGAATGGGCTTGCCAGCGCCTTCGGTAAATATTCCCGTGGCATCCATTAAACAACTTACTCCCCATGGGCAGGTGAATAATAGTAAAATTGTAATTGATAATTCAGGGGGACAAAGCGATTTAGAATTTAGTTTAGGGTTGAACCATTTAATTTATCCCATAGGAGGAAAAGCACAGCGTCAACAGCATATTTTGGTGATCCAGGAAAGTAAGGAATATTATCAATATGATTTTTGGATAGGTGAATGGATAGAAGAACAATTTGGTTTTGCAACAACCACTATTAGTTCTGAAGAATTAAGTAGTACCGTATTGGAAGATTTTGATCTGATTATTACTTCTGAACAACAGGAGCAGGAGTATTACTCAAACTTAAATAGAGCTGCGGGTAGGTTTGAAAGTTATCTTGAAACTGGAAAAACAATTTTATTTTTAAACTATAATAGAGAAAATGAGAGCTTGACTCTACCAGGTGGTGTAGAGTATAAAAATGAAATTTTTGATGTTTATTGGGATATAGATGTCGATTTACCGGATCATCCGGTCATGGCAGGAGTAGATATGGATTTATACCGCTTTGAAGATAATTTGGTAAATCTTCCCAAAGGTACCCAAATTATAGCTAGTGGAATGGCTACTGAGGAAGGGGTTAGGGCAATTAACCTAGCAGAATATAACTATAATGGAGGAAGAGTTTTGGCTACCGCTATGCAACCCATTATGTATTATTATTTATATGTGAACTATAAAGACCCTTTATTTTCTAATCTGGTTAATTACGCTCTAAAGGCAACTCCTATTAACTTTGAGGAAACTTCGGGGATTGTACCCCCTGGTGAAGCAAGGACTATTAAGGTGAACTTTGATGCCAAAGATATGGCAGGAGGAGAATTCTCCACAGATTTATTGGTTTATACAAATGACCCTTTAAATGAAGAAGTTCTAGTGCCTGTTTCCTGGGAGGTGACTGGGGCAGAGCCCAATTTTTTTGCAGAGCAATTAGAACTGGATTATGGTGATATTTTTCTTGGAGATTCTATTGGACAAATCTTAACCTTACATAACAAAGGGGCAAATATACTGGGAATTTCTGATCTCAGCTCCAGCTCCCATAGTTTCTCAGCTGGAGAAACTTCCTTTCAAATCGCCCCAAATGCCAGTTTTGAGCTCCCTATTTCATTTCAACCTACTGAAATTAGTGATTTTAACGAAATCATTTCCTTTAAAACCAATGATAAGGAAGCAGAGGAGGTTATTATTTCTGTAACTGGGTCCGCTTCCGAGGGGCCTTACCTAGGGTTTATCGCCCAGGAAACCGTTGCTCTTGAAATTGGAGAGAACGGTAATGCTTTTGTGGTGTTTGATAATTTTGATGGAAAATACCAATTAGAGGTAGCTTATGATTCCACCTTGTATGGTTTCATAAGACCTGAGGAAAGCATAGAGCAGCAATTTGATCAAAAAGGAGGTTTCAATGCAATAAATGGTCAAGAGACTCCTGGTCACAGACTTGTTGATGAAGGTTTTCCACATCTTCTAAGATCTATGGTTTCGGCCAATGGCGATATATATATTTTAGATGATGGAAAAGTGCTTCGATATGATGAAGAATACCGGAAGGAAACGGTAGTTTTCGAAGTGGGAGAGGATAGTAGAAGAATGGGTTGGGATGGAGAAAATTTTTGGATAGGTACCGAAGACGGTGAATTATACCAATATAGTGTGGAGGGTGATGAGTTAGCGGGGCCGCTTGATACCCCGGTTAATGGGTATGTGACCCCAGTATGGGATGGAGAAAGATTAATTGTTTTTGAACCAGATAGGGGTACTAATTTTTATGCCCTTGATAAGGAAGGTAATGTTCTCGCAGAATTGAAAACTGGAGATTTTGATTTTACAGTTTCGTCTATGTCATATGACCATGAGCAGAATTTAGGAATACTGTCCAATGGCACTGAGCTTGGGAAATTGCATTTTTTTACACTTGAAGGGGATAAAATAAAGATCACTGAGGAATTAATTGTGCCTTTGCCGTATCAATTTCGAGATTTCCGTATTTATGGGTTACTACTTAAAGGAGATAAAATCTGGTACAGCTTTTTTCGAGTTCCTTATTTATTTGAGTTTGATAACACCGTACTGGAATTTTATGATTGGCTAGATACCAGGCTTTCCGGCCGCTTTAACAGAGACATTATTCAAATGGGGGATTCTTCCAAACTTTCCTTTGAATTTAATGCTTTGGATGGAATGGAAATAGGAACACATATTTGCCGTCTGTATATGCGAACTAATGATCCGAGGTACAAAAACTCCTACTTGGATATAGCTTTAGAAGTTTTGAATTCTGCTCCTCAGGTATTAGGTAAAATTCCCGATCAAACTTTGATTTTAGATCAGGACACCTATAGCATAGATTTGGATCAGTTATTTACTGATGTAAATGTAGAGGATACTAGTCTTGATTATGACATTAAGGTATCTAGCGAAAATGTTATTGAATCAGACCTTTTTAGCGGAAATCTTACTATTAATCCATTAAATGGTGGTGAAGTAACTGTGTTTGTAACTGGGCGAGATTCTGGAGGTGAAAGTGAAAGTCTAGAGTTTAATGTTACTGTTATTGATCCTGATAACAGCATTCCTGAAGTTATAGGCTCTTTGGATCATGTAATTTTAGAATTAAATGATGAGTTTAACCTGAACCTGGTGGACCTATTTGCAGATGCTGACGGAGATTTACTTATTTATGAAGTAAATGCTGGGCAAACAACTGCTGCAGATGTAAGTTTAAAGGGGTCTGTTTTGGAAATAATCCCCTTAGAAGTGACAAGTGGGATCCCAATAATGTTGACTGCGGATGATAGAAGAGGAGGAACTGCTGAAATTAATTTCACCCTTGAGATTGGCGTTATAATGGGATTAGGTGATGAGGTTTTGACAACAGAAACTAAAATGTACCCCAACCCTACAGATGGATTTCTTATCATCAAATTAGCTGAAAGTATGGGTGGTGATGTAAACTTGAGTTTTAATAATATAATGGGAAAACAAGTTTATGCCCATGAGGCCATTAGAGTTAATAAAAGAGACTTAACAGTAGATGTTTCGGCTCTACCGGCTGGTGTTTATTTTGTGGAAATAACAGCTGGGAAAGCTAAAACGGTCAAACGATTAATTAAAAGATAGGAATAGTACACTTTGTTTTTATCATTAAACCCCATGACAAGACTCTGTTCAGAGTCTTGTCATGGGGTTTGAAATTTTTTATCAGGTAGTGAGTAAGGAACTGAAATAATTCTCTAAAACACCAATTCTCATTACGTTTTGTACAATACTTCTATAATCTTGCCTCATTTAATTTTACATTTTTGTCAGTT
>NZ_SMMB01000222.1 GCF_009711365.1 Xanthovirga aplysinae
GCCCTGGAAGGCCAGTATAAAGGACTGGGCAGCTTCATCATGAGTGGCTGCAGCGTAGAAGAGGACGACAAAGAACCTACCAAACACAAAATAACCGAAGGTTTGGTTTACCTCAATGGCAAATTTTTGGAAGTGGATGAGGCTCCCAATTTGGCTGAATTTCCCAAATACATTGTAGAAGATATTCCTGAGATGCGTACCAACTATCAGCTGGCAAGCGGGGGAATTGCTCCAAAAAGAGAGCTGTATAAAGCAAAAATTGTTGGCGAAGCCCAACTAGAAGAAAACCTATCCGAAGATGAAGGTCGTACCGAATGGGTTAAAATCACAGAGGAAGGGGGGACCACCTACTTCGATGCCGTTCGAGGCTCTTTTAATGCATTGAGTATTGGACATGCTACAAATGATTTGAGTGGTCATGCCACTTTAGATGTGTTGGGCGATCTAAAAGTATCCGGGGCAGGAGGGTTTGGTAATGATATAAAAGTCAAAAACAATATTGTTTGGCACTCTGGAAATCAAGGTTCGGGAAGTGGCCTGGATGCAGATACCATTGATGGTTTACATGCTGAGGATTTGTTCACTTTTCTTGGGTCTGGTGGAGATGCTAACAACTTTAAAAATGTAGATGGTTACGCTTCTGGAAGACCTTTTACCGAAAACCACCCTACCGGTGCCATTCATGGAACCATGATTGTGGCTGGAAAGGTAGCTAGTGGGGATATACAACTTTTTGTGGATGAC
>NZ_SMMB01000396.1 GCF_009711365.1 Xanthovirga aplysinae
GTCATCCACAAAAAGTTGTATATCCCCACTGGCTACCTTTCCTGCCATGATCATGGTTCCATGAATAGATCCTGGAGGATGGTTTTCGGTGAAAGGTCTTCCAGAAGCGTAACCATTTTCATTTATGTATTCATTAGCATCTCCACCACTACCTCGAAATGTGAATAAGTCTTCGGCATGTAAACCATCAATGGTATCCGCATCCAGACCACTTCCCGAACCGTCGTTGCCAGGGTGCCATACAATATGGCTGCCTACCTTGATATCTTCGCCGAATTCTGCTGAACCACTTGTTTTTATATTCCCTGAAACCTCCAATGCTTCTAAGGGGGAATCGATACCTATTCCTACGTTTCCTGTGTTAGTAAATCGTACTATTTCTTCAAAAGATGTACCATCCGTTTCACTCGAAAACACTAAATCCCCAGACCCCCAAACACTTCTGCCTACTCCCTGAACTTTCCATCTTTGGTATCTCAATTTATTATCACTGGCATAGCCAGAGGACTTAAAATACATTCCAAAAGAATCAACTAATGAATTGGAAGAACTGCCTTCTGATAAAACTCCAACACGAATATGTCCATCTACAGTGAGCGAATTTCCAAATTCGCCTGCTCCAACCGTCCTGAAATCTCCATTCCAATCGATGGTTGCTTTATCTGTCGTTCCTTGAGGCTGGAACCTTATCTTCCCTTGAGAAGACCTAAGCACCAAACCATTTGTTAATTGAGAATCAGTGCCTATCACTCCGGAGTTTTCCCAACCTTCAACTGCGGTATAATTAGCTTTAATAGCGTGCATGGATATAGATTGGCTAGGGCTTCCGGCCACTATTGATGACCTTGAACTGGCATCGTCCGCATCGTTGATTACACTAATAGCTACTATGCCATCTAATTCTTTTATCACCCTTATATTATTCCCAAAATCTCCTGAACCACTGGCTTTAAGGTTGCCCATTACATCAAGCGCTGCTGAGGGTGAGGTAGTCCCTATACCTAATTTCTTATCCCAAGTTAAGGTGAGTAATTTTGTTGCTCCTACCGAACCTCCTTGGGAAAAATGTAATTTATTTTCTAATCCATGATGGATATGATAATGAGAATTTCCATTGCTTGGTATAAAGGAAAGGGAAGGATATGCTGAATCTGTGCGATTTAAAACTACTCGATTATCTGTTTCACTGCTTACTGTTAACTGCCCCCAATTACTATCTTCACCTATTAAAACATTCCCCCCAAACACTCCTTTTCCTGATGCAACTATGTTTTTGGCTGACCAATCTGTTGAGGTGTTGTTTGAATTGTTAATATGCCAATATTTATGCCATGCACTCCATTGGTTATCCCAACTATTAGACCTGGTAAATAGCTCTCCTCTGTCATCCACAAAAAGTTGTATATCC
>NZ_SMMB01000883.1 GCF_009711365.1 Xanthovirga aplysinae
CCCTCAACCACTTGCTGACAACTATTATTTTACTCGTTCTTTTGATTTTGCCTGGCCAGAATACCAAAGTACTGATAACATTGTAGAACATTCTTATTATACTTTGAATTATGAAGAAGCCTATGAACAGGCTTCATGGGTCGCTTATAAATTAACTGAGGATCACCTTGAACCTAATTATAAACGTACGGATAATTTTCGAGCAGACCCTTTAATCCACACTAATTCAGCTGACCGGTCCGACTATAAAAGGTCAGGTTATGATCGTGGTCACCTAGCACCTGCTGCAGATTTCAGTTGGGATGCTACTGCAATGAGTGAAAGCTTTCTGATGAGTAATATGAGCCCCCAATCACCGGAATTTAACCGAGGTATTTGGAAAAAATTGGAAGAAAAGACCAGGACCTGGGCTAAACGAAATGATGAACTATATGTGGTGACGGGACCAGTTTTAAGAAAAGGATTAAAGAAAATTGGAAAAAATAAAGTGGCAGTCCCTAAATATTATTACAAAGTGATTTTGGATATTCGGGAACCAGAGATAAAAGCAATTGGCTTTTTAATGGAGAACAAAGGTTCAGAAAAAGATTTGAAGTCTTTTGCAATCCCTATTGATAAAATTGAAAAAATAAGCAAATTAGACTTTTTCCCCTTATTACCTGATAGTTTAGAACAAGCGTTAGAGTCAAAAGTTCGGTTAAAAGGATGGTTTTAGCAAATAATGCATTGAAAAAAGTTAAAAGGCCTAATTCTATGAAAATGAATAATTCTCTTCTCAAAAGGATTGACTTAATTAACCTTTCGAACTCATATGCCTCTTTTTCATCCCTGTTGATGAAAAGGTACAACATAATAGCTTTCCTTATGATTTTGGTTTGCTTTACATCCTTTACGGTAGTAAATGCACAAACTACTAAGCCCAATAAAAAAGTAATGGAGCTATTTAAGGAAGCAAAGCAACAAATGGGTGAAGGAAATTACGAAAGTGCTAATATCACCTTTAGAAAGATGCTGGCTACCCGATCCGTATTACCTACTGAAATGTCTTATTATTTTGCCCAAACCCTATTTCAAATTGGTCAATTCAGAAATAGCCAGAATTTTCTCAATAAATACCTTGATCTAAATGGAAAAGGAGCAGAATTCTATAATGAGTCAATAGCCTTACAGGATAAACTAGATCGTAAGCTCAATAAAGCTTTCTATTGTTCTCTCTGTGATTTAAATGGGTATAAGATAACTCCTTGCGAAACATGCAAAATGACAGGAAAAATACAAAAGACTTGCCCCTATTGTCGTGGACAGTCCCTTGCTCGTTGCACCCTTTGTAATGGAAAAACGGTTACCGTTAAGAAAAATGTTTTTGGAGAATTCGAATACCGTACATGTCAACAATGTAAGGGAAAAGGATACAGCACTTGTGAACTTTGCCATGGCACAGGTCTACTTGAAACCAATTGCCCTGATTGCGATGGAAAAGGACATCAAAGCACTAATGAAATTTGTACCCATCCCAATCTTGAAGAAGAATAATATAATAAGAGAAAAGGGGGTTCTGCTAATCTTCTTTGCCGTTCGAAAATAAATCAACTTTAATTTGGGCAATTACACCCTCTTTCTCTAATTCATCTTCAAGTTTATCTTCAAGACCCTTAGCTACTTTTCTAGCAACTTCTTTTTCAACAACATTTTTGAGTTTTTTCCGACTCATTAATGTCCTAGCCAACCATCCTTTCCACTTTCCCTCACGCTGTTTTACTATATCATGGGGATTCTGAACATCTATATCAATAGAGATTTTTACCATAAAAATATGCGTTCTAAGCGATTCTCATTGCTATCCCAAAAATAAAAAATTTGGATTTTTAAAATAATAAATAATGAAAGTAAAAAGGGAAGCATATAGCTCCCCCTTTCAACCACTCAACTAAAAATCAGGAATAACTCTAAAACCTCAGTGTTAATATATTAACTACTAAACGGCAACATTGTTTTCTCTTAAGGCATCATTCAATGAAGTCTTAAGATCCGTGCTTGCTTTTCGCTTTCCTATGATAAGTGCGCAAGGCACCTGAAAGTCCCCAGCAGGGAATTTCTTGGTGTAGGATCCTGGAATAACAACAGAACGCTCAGGAACAAAACCCTTAAATTCAACAGGTTCATCTCCTGTCACATCGATAATTTTGGTACTACCAGTTAAAGTCACATTTGCTCCCAATACTGCCTCTTTGCCGATACGTACTCCTTCTACCAAAATACATCTAGAACCTATAAAGGCATTGTCTTCAACAATAACCGGGGCAGCCTGAACTGGCTCTAACACCCCACCTATTCCAACACCACCACTTAAATGCACATTTTTTCCTATTTGCGCACAGCTTCCCACCGTGGCCCAGGTATCCACCATCGTTCCTTCATCAACGTAGGCACCAATATTCACATAGGAAGGCATCATTACTACCCCTGAACTTACATAGGAACCATGGCGAGCAATTGCATGAGGCACCACCCTCACTCCTTTTTCTGCGTAGTCACTTTTTAGTTTAATCTTATCATGAAATTCAAAAGGCCCCACCTCAATTACTTCCATTTTCTGAATAGGGAAATAAAGAATAACCGCTTTCTTCACCCACTCATTCACTTTCCACCCATCTTCAGTGGGCTCAGCGACTCTTAATTCTCCTTTGTCCAATGCATCAACAGTAGAAATAATTTGCTCCTGCACTGATTTATCCTTTAGCATCTCCCTGTTTTCCCAGGCCTGCTCAATAATTTGTTGAATTTCCATAATTTAATATAATTGTGTATTGAAATGCACTAAAATCCGGTAACAAGGTTTAATATTCCCTCAAGAAAATTGACCTAAAGACATTTCCCTCAATTTTGAAGATTAAGCTTTAATAAAAAGCTTTTATTAACTCCCTAAAACTTGATCCGGTCCACAAAATCAACTAAAATTCTTAAATTTTGCCCAAATTTAATTATTATTCTTTCTTTGCACACTTTTTAATACTAATTCATGCACTTATGAAAAGAATTGTAATAGCTTCTATTCTAAAACCTGTGGATGACAGCCGTATGTATGAGAAGATTAGCTTGTCGCTTAGTAAGGCCCCCCAATATGAAATGCATGTGATTGGATTAAATGCAAAATCAGAAACTCATCACCCCAGAATTAAATTTCACCCTATTTTCAATTTTACTCGCTTAAGCCTAAAACGTCTTCTGGCCCCTTTAAACTTTTTTCTAAAAGTTCGTTCCCTAAATCCAGATTTGCTCATTATTTGCACCCACGAACTATTATTTGCCGGATGGATATACAAGAAATTAAATAAGTGCAAACTAGTTTATGATATTCAGGAAAATTATGTCCATAATATACTCTTCACCAAGGTATTTCCTACATGGCTTCGGCCCTTAATAGCCCTAAAGATTAATATTTATGAGCATTTCTTCTCACCTGCAATTGACTTTTTCTTTTTAGCTGAGAAAACATATCTAAAGGAGCTACGATTTCTAAACAAAGAAGCCCAGGTTATCGAAAATAAATACTCGGGAAAATTGATCAAAAAAGATTTACAAAAAGACTCCGGCCAAATCACCCTCCTATTTACAGGAACTTTAGCGGATCATTACGGAATATTTGAAGCAATTGAATTGTGCCATAACTTGCACCAAGTTAATCCAAAAATTCATTTAAAAATCATAGGTTATGCTAGTCAGGTTAGGGTTCTACATAAAATAAAAGAAATGATTGGCAACAACTCTTACATTGAACTTATTGGAGGCAATAAGCCAGTTTCCCACTCCATAATTTTGGATGAGATTCGAAAGGCAGATTTTGGTTTAATTTCCTATCAAAAAAATGAAAGCACCAAAAATCGCATGCCTACAAAGATATTTGAATACATTGCCAATAACTTACCTTTCCTTCTTTGCCCAAATCCCTTATGGGTAAAATACAGTGAACAATTTAATGCCTGTATCCCAATCGATTTTCAAAATTATAAAACAGAAGATATTCTTCGCCAAATGGGAAGGAATGACTTTTATACCGATGGTTGCCGGCAGGAAGTTCTTTGGGAGTCGGAAGAACCTAAATTGTTGGAAACAGTTGGAAATTTACTTAATAATTGATACAAAAAGTTTAGAAATTGTTTCTGTTCTAAATTATTAGATCTAGTACATTTTCTAACTTACGATTAAATTCTCCAGATTTTTCAATCATAGGATAATGACCCGTGGAGTCAATAGTTTCTACATGGAAGCCATTTTTACAGCGGTTTTCTAAACCGGTTTCATTTGTTGGCATTACATTACTATTGATGAGGTATAACTTCAAGGGTAAATTCTCTAGTTTAAAAGGAACATTTTGGAAAAACTGCATCATATGGATAAATGAATCAAATCCTGTTTTAGGATTCGCGTTTGCAAAATCGCTCTTTACCCTTTCCTTTATTTCCTCTTTTGTGGAAGGGTGAAATAGCATATTTTCAGCATAAATTGGGGCATTTGTTTTGAAATCGTTTTGAAGTAAGGAGAAAAAAGCACTCATTTGTTCCCTTTGTTCGGGAGTAAATTCTACATCAATAAATTTAAAATTATCAATCCCAATAATTCCTTTTATCTGGGGATTATCAGCCAAAGCGGTTTCAAGCATAATATCACCGGACATGGAATGAGCAATCAATACAACATTTTCCAAATCTAACTGCTCAATAAATGCTGAAACATCCTTAGCATATTCTTCAATGGTCCAATTTTCCCTTTTTGCAGTTGACTTACCAAACCCTGGTAAATCTAAAGCATAAACTTGGTGATTCATCGAAAATTGAGCAATTTGGTCTTTCCAATAAGCGCTATTAATACACCAACCATGTAAAAACAATAAGGTGTTTTTTCCATGACCTTCTTGTAAGTAGTTAATTTCAACTTGATTCTCTCTGATTTTGACTTGTTTTTCGATCATAATTTTGGAATTTATGCTATATCACACCCCCTTTTGGGGTGATTCATAGGGGTAGATAAAATCTTATTTTAATTGACCTTAATTTGGATAGATGAAATCTTTAATAATATTTTTCAATC
>NZ_SMMB01000504.1 GCF_009711365.1 Xanthovirga aplysinae
AATAAATAACTTATCATATTATTTGGGGGGGCGTGCACTGTACGAAAACGCCTCTCTTCACATCAAACCAAAAGACAAAATAGGCCTAATTGGCCTCAATGGAACTGGAAAATCCACACTATTACGACTTATCCATGGAGAATTGACTCCTGATGAGGGATCTATTAGTAAAAGTAATGACTGTACCATTGGTTTTCTAAATCAGGATTTGCTCTCTTATCAATCAGAGGATAGTATCCTTACTGTAGCTATGCAGGCCTTTGATAAGGCCCTCCAAGTGCAAAAACAAATTGATAAAGTGCTTCATCAAATGGAAACCAATTATGAAGACCGTTTAGTGGACCGTTTAAGCAGTCTTCAGGAAGAATTTGAGGCATTAGACGGTTACACCATTAAAGCCAGAGCGGAAGAAGTATTGGAAGGGATAGGTTTTTCTACAAAGGACCTGGACCGTCCATTGCAAGAATTCTCGGGAGGATGGCGGATGAGGGTGATGTTAGCTAAACTACTGTTGGAAAAGCCTTCTCTTCTCATGCTTGATGAGCCCACTAACCACCTGGATTTACCTTCTATCCAGTGGGTGGAAAATTATCTAAAGAATTATGAAGGGGGAATAATAGTTGTATCTCACGATCAACAATTCCTTGACAATACAGTAAACACCATAGTAGAGGTTTCTTCCCGTCAGTTGACTTCTTATTCGGGTAATTATTCATTTTACCAAGAGGAAAAAGAACTCCGGTCGGAAATTCAACAAAATGCTTTTGAAAACCAACAACAGCAAATAAAACAAACAGAGCGCTTTATTGAGCGATTTCGATCTAAAGCCACTAAAGCCAGGCAAGTACAATCGCGGGTAAAAGCTCTGGAAAGAATGGATCGAGTAGATGAAGTTATAAACGAAAATGCTCAGGTAAATTTTAATTTCAACTTCAAGCAACAATCGGGACGTTTTGTTTCCACTTTGGAAAATATCTCCAAATCATTTGGTGATTTGACTATTCTTCAAAATACAAACGCTACCATAGAAAGAGGAGATAAGATTGCTTTAATTGGTGCCAACGGAAAAGGAAAATCTACTCTTTTAAGGATTATTGCAGGACAAGATTCTAATATTAGCGGAGAAAGCAAATTAGGATATAATGTTAATATGTCTTTTTATGCTCAGCATCAGTTAGAAGCCCTCACAGTAGATAATGAAATCCTGGAAGAGTTAAAGCAAGCTGGAACAGACAAAACCGAACAAGAATTACGAAGTGTTTTAGGTTGCTTTCTATTTAGAGATGAAGAAGTCTACAAAAAAATTAAAGTGCTTTCAGGAGGAGAAAAGTCCCGAGTTGCATTGGCCAAGGTATTAATTTCAGAAGCTAACTTTCTTTTATTGGATGAGCCAACTAACCACCTGGATATGCAGTCGGTAAATATTCTAATACAGGCCATTCAACAATATCAGGGTTCCACAATTATTGTTTCTCATGATCGACATTTCATAAAAGAAGTGGCTACTAAGATTTGGTATATTGAAAACCAGGAAATAAAAGAATACCCTGGTACATACGAAGAATACGAATATTGGCGACAAAAAAACGAGGAGAAAAAACCTTCTTCTCCGAAGAAAAATAATAAGGGAAATGAGAAACCAAAAAAATCCACGTCTTTACCGGTAGATCGTAAAACTGACAATCAAATTAAAAAGTTAAAAAAAGAGCTGGAGACTGCTGAACAGAAGGTCACAGAACTGGAGAACCGAATCCAGGGAATTGAAAATGAAATGGCAAAACCTGAAATTTACGGTGATGTGGAGCAACTTAAAGCTTGTAACGAAAAATATAATGAAGCCAAACAATTATTAGAAATACATCAAGACCAGTGGGAAAACACCTTAATGCAACTTGAAGAACTGGAATAAATTTAATTAAAAGTTAAGGGTTGAGAGGCACTGTGAGAGAAACTGTGTAAGTGGT
>NZ_SMMB01000664.1 GCF_009711365.1 Xanthovirga aplysinae
GAGGTTCCTCCAAAATTTTGGAGGAACCTCTTTTCTTTTTCTCAGAAAGTATTATTCAGCATAGTTAAAACACTCCTATTACTCATTGGAAACAGCATTAACTTCCATAAAAGGATAATCAATATACCCTTTTTCATTGCCTCCATAGAAAGTATTTGGATCGGCTTCATTAAGTGGGGCACCCAATTTAAAGCGTTCTACTAAATCAGGGTTTGCTATGTATTTAGTTCCAAAGGCAATAAAATCACTTTTTCCACTAATTAAGCTTTCCCTTGCACTATCAGCAGTATATCCCCCATTTGCGATATACGGTCCTTGAAAAGATTTGCGAAGCCTATTAAAGTCAAAATCCGGCTTAGGCCCTTCACCAAAAGCTTCAACCACATGAAGGTAGGCTAATCCGAATAAATTTAAACGGTCAACCAAATAACCAAAAGTCTTTTCAGGATCTGAATCCGTTATACTATTAAATGTACCAGTAGGAGAAATCCGAATTCCAACCTTATCTGGGCCCCAAACCGAAGTGACTGCTTCAATTACCTCCAATAATAAGCGACTACGGTTTTCTATTGAACCTCCATAAGCATCAGTACGCTTATTTGTACTTTCCCTAAGAAATTGATCTAGCAAATAGCCATTTGCGGCATGCACCTCTACCCCATCAAAACCTGCTTCTTTTGCATTTCTAGCCGCTTGCTCATATTGCTGGATTATTCCTGGAATTTCTTCCGTTTCCAAAGCTCGTGGTGTTTCAAACGGAACAAGCCCTTGATAGGTAAAAGCTTCTCCCTCAGCTTTAATTGCGGAAGGGGCGACAGGAAGGGCTCCTTCTGGCTGAAGGGAAGAATGAGAAATACGTCCCACATGCCACATTTGTAGGAAAATCTTTGAGCCCTTTTCATGAACAGCCTTCGTTACTTTTTTCCAACCTTCGATTTGTTCATTACTATGAATACCCGGCGTAAAAGCATACCCCATTCCTTGAGGGGAAATTTGAGTAGCCTCCGATATAATCAATGCGGCTGAAGAACGCTGGGCATAATATTTAGCATTCATCTCCGTAGGAATATTCCCTGGCTGTTTGGATCTACTTCGGGTTAAAGGAGCCATGATAACCCTATGTGGTAAAGAATATGCTCCTAACTCGCCTTTAGTAAATAAAACATCTTTTTCTGCTGTGCGATCCATAATATTTTTTTTAAACATTCAACTTAATAATTCTAATACTCAAATAATATTTGAACAATCATTCCAATATCAATAAAAACGATATATTGGAATGATTGTTACAAAATAATTTAAAATTCTAAATGAAATAAAAAAATGAGCCGACATTGTTTAATAAAACGGACTCTACTTAAGGAAATGACTATTTTTGGAGCTTAAGCTCCTCCCAAAGGAACAGTAATTTTTGAACTTGAATAGAAAGGTAGAAAACCTTTTTCCTCCTAATTAAATTTTTACCAAAAAAACTTTAAAATAAAAACCAGGGATAAAAGTGTAGGATTAAACCGTAAGAAAAGGAAAAAAGTACTAATCTATACATTTTGGCAAAAGGTACTTTGGATTAAAAAAAAATATTTCTCTTAACTTAAGCCTGAAGGGCCATAAGCACCTGATCAGCAATTGCTTTTAATTCGCTAGGGTTTTGTGAAGTAATTCCACTGATAATTAATCCATTAGATGCACTGTATAAATAGGCCGCCATTAGTTTGGGGTCTTTTTCCTTAGGAATTTGATTTTCTGCCTGCCCCTTCTTAATCAAACTTTCATAAATGACCAACAATTGTTTTTCATTTTTTCTGACTAAATTCCGTACTTCATTGTCAGAGTTGGCCAATTCCAGAATGGAATTTTGCAAAAAACAACCTTTACGTTCCTGATCCAGTTCACACTCCTTTACATGCCCATATATAATGGCTTTTAAGGTATTTAAAGCATTCTCTTGACTAGAGGCAATAAAATTTTCGAGTTCCTTCAAATGCTTGTCTCCATAACTCCTTAAAGCTGAAATGAAAAGAGCATGTTTATCACCATAAGTACAGTACATACTTGCACGATTAATTCCCATTTCATCCACAAGTTCTTGCATAGAAGTACCCTCATAACCTTGCCGCCAAAATACTTGCAAGGCTTTTTCTAAAGTTTCTTCAGGATTAAATGCCTTTGTTCTTGCCATTATATCATCACACTATTACCCAGCAAAAATAAAATATTAGAATGATTATTCAATTATTCTTAAACCTACAAACGAAATTTAGGCCGCAGAAGATGAAAAATTTTATAATTATCTTCTACCTGTTCATCTTTCAACACAAAATGGATTGAAAAAACTTCAAAACCTTACCTACTACAAAAAACATGGACTAATACCACATTTATCTCAAGCAACATTGCTATTTCTTGGGAAAGATAATGATCCCCATACCCTAAATACTATGGAAGCCTTACAAGTGAATGAGGCTAAAATAAAAAATCCATCAAAATGTCTGAAGAAAATCCTGAGGTTAGAATTTTAATCGGCCTTTAGAGCCTTTTTAGAAAAAAAAGAAGAATATCAAAATCCAAAAAGATACAGCCACCAATGTGCTGTCTTTTCAAAATTGTCTGAACCTAGAAATAAAGGCATCTAAAAAGAAAACGAGAGTTAACAAGATAATTTACAACAAACAAAAAAACTATCAAAAAAAGGTATAATTAAAATACTCATATGTAAACTAAAAAGGGATCCCAACTTTAAAATGGGATCCCTTTATTAAGTTAGGATTTGTTTAAGATTTTATTTTTGCTAGAAAGACTTGTTGAACACCTGATTTTTTTCACTTTCGGGTGTCCAACTCTTCATTTCTCCCCTTTAAATTTGACCTACGATGGTAAAAGGAGAACTTCCTGTTTTTTCTAAAAAAATATACTCTTTACAATAAGAACAGGAGTTTTCCCTTCGGTAACTTAAAATCTGTAACCAAGTAAGAAATAGAATCTGTTTACAACTAGATTAAAATCTTGAACAGCTGGCATTCCATTCCCTGATTCAAATCTAGCTTCAAAAGAATATCTCTTAAATTTTGCACCTACACCCAAAACATAACT
>NZ_SMMB01001271.1 GCF_009711365.1 Xanthovirga aplysinae
CTGGGAGTTCGAGTCTCTCCACCCGTGCAAAAAGCCTGAACATTCAGGCTTTTTCTATTTTTTACACTTATATCTTCTGTTTTCTTTCAAGCCATACGGACAATCCTTGGATGAAAAACAGCGATGACTTCCACCAGTTCATTTTGAGCTTTCATAACAGCATCTATATCTTTATAAACCATGGGAGCCTCATCCAAACCACCCCCTAATAAGGTAATATGATGTTTTTCCAGATTTTCTATCATTTGGGAGGGTTTTAGAGTTCTTTTCGCTGCCCGACGTGACAATACTCGCCCAGCCCCATGCGCACAACTACAAAGAGAATTCTCTTCTCCTTTTCCTCGGATAATAAATCCTGGAGTACTCATAGAACCTGGTATAATACCCAAAACTCCTTTTAGGGCAGGCGTTGCTCCCTTTCGGTGAATGATCACTTCTTGGCCAGAAGCCAATTTTTCCTTCCACGCAAAATTATGGTGATTCTCCACCCTGGCAATAGGTTTCTCAGAAATGGCCTTGGAAATGCGTTTATGAATCTGGTGATGGCTCGCAGAGGCATAATCTCCCGCTAAATTCATAGCCATCCAATATTCTTGCCCGACCTGAGAATTCAGATTTAACCAGGCTAAACTTTTGCTATGCCTTGGAAGAGGACAAATATCCATGGCAATTTTGGTATAGTAGTTTGCCAATCCAGCCCCCAATCCACGAGAACCCGAATGAGATAAAACACTAAAGTAAACTCCTGGAGCAAGATTCAATTCATTTTCAGGGTTTTTGATTTCAACCAATCCAAAATCCACAAAATGATTTCCCCCTCCCGAGGTGCCAATTTGTTGGTAAGCACGATCTCTAAATTCTTTTACCTTAGGAATTTCCTTAAACTCCTTCCGCTCAAAAATCGGATCATCCATCGGATCTTCAAAAATACAACCGGTGCCGAACCTTGTATTTTTTAATAAAATACTTTTCAGATCATCTTCATGCTTATCAAGCCATTTTTTGGGAAGATCAAATACGGATAAACACATTCTACAACCTATATCCACCCCGACGCCAAAGGGAATAACTGCATTATCAGCAGCCAAAACACCTCCAATAGGCAACCCATAGCCTAAATGTGCATCCGGCATTAAAGCTCCCGTTACCGAAATAGGAAGCCTCATGGCTTCCACCATTTGCTCATAAGCCTCCCTTTCAATAAAATCAGCACCAAATACCGTAAAATTTGCAGGTTGTTTCTTCAACTTCTTTTCCTCAAGCTCTTCTTCTTCTTTTTCTTCTACTTGCAAGGCCAAAGAAACCTGAGCCCAAATAGGGTCAGAAGAAAAAGCCTCAGGGTCCTTCACTAATTTTTTTAGCAACTTACGTTTCTCAAGTTTGCTCTCATATTTATACTTATCTTCCAATATCTCAAGTATAGTAGCCATAATTGGCCCTTGGTGAATTCCAACTTTTAGTAAATCCTTTCCGCTAAATTTTGTCTTTGTCATGATTTCTCCTCTTTATTTTAAAACAAAAGGAGACAAAGCTTTAAATCCAATATTTACCAGATTTTCAACAAATAACAATTGACAAAATGTCTTTCAAGAACAGCCTTCCAACAAAAAACAGACTAGTATCGAGTGAAATTGAGATTACTAAAAGAAAAACCTGTTTAATTAAGGAAAATCATTAATTAATACTTAAATAGGGTCGAATTTTTGATTGATAAATTACTATGAAAATTGGACTCCTGTCAGATACCCATGGATACCTGGATGAAAGAATCTTTTATTACCTGGAAGATTGCGATGAGATTTGGCATGCGGGAGATGTAGGAAGCCTGGAGGTATTGGAAAAACTAGAGCAATTTAAACCTACAAAAGGAGTATTTGGGAACATTGATGGGCAAAACATTCGAATTCGTTGGCCAGAAAATCAAAGGTTTTCTTGCCAGGGGCTCGACATCTGGATAACTCACATTGGAGGAAGACCTCCCAAATATAACCCCAAAATTTTAGCCCAGCTTAAACAAAATCCTCCGAATGTATTTGTATGTGGTCATTCCCATATACTCCAAGTTAGTAAAGATCCGAATTTCCATCAAATGCTTTTTTTAAATCCTGGAGCTGCGGGAAAACAAGGTTTTCATAGGGTACGGACCATCTTACGATTTGAAATAAATTCAGGAGACATTTCAAATTTACAAGCCATTGAGCTTGGTAAGCGAAGTTGAGAAAATTAAAAATTAAGATCTTCCTAATTAAAATTTTATTGTTTCAAACTTGGAATCACCCAGTCCTCCTTCTTCAGCCCCATTTTCTTAAAAAGCAATTTACTTTCCGTGCAAGCCTTTCAATTGTTTTGGTCCTACTGTTTGGCTAAATAATTGGTTTACGCTCAATTGACAAGGGTTAATCTTACTGAACTTCTCTTTATAGCTTTTCCTTTTAAAAATAAAACCTCTGAGTTTAGATAGGTGAATTATGCCAAATTGGGAAGTGTACCTCAGACACTATCAAGTAAAAAAGAGAGGGGAAAGATGTATTATTCCTAAATGTAGCTGCATTTTACTTTTCCTTATTTCTTTTTGCTTTGTCCTTCTGCCAATCAAAACTGTTCGGGCTCAGATTCCTCAAGACACCATTGCAATTGCAGAAGAAGATTTACCCTATCCTAAAGCCTCCATCTTTTTGGAGGCCGAAAGGAGCCTGGCTATTATTCGCCGATTAATCATAAAATATGACAAAAAGACACTGGTTGAGCAGGAAACCGACGAACTTAAAAAGATAAGAGAACAAATTGAAGAAACCCGTTATGATCCAAGATATACAATTTTGAGTCACAACACCATGCGCCGACTTACCGACCTGAAGCGACGCTGGAACTTTTTCAGAAGTGAGCTAAAAAGACTTGAAAGCAAAGTATTAAACCGATACATTGGGATTGAGGAAGACAGCGAAATTTTAGAAGAGTTACAGCATCGCTGGAAAGTAACTCAGAAGGCTTACAAAGATTTACCTGTAGAGGCCAGAACTCGGGAAAGAGAAGTATTAAGAGAGGTGAGCAAGGCCATTAAAGTGCTTAATAATTTTTCGTTGGAAAACTTATCACTACAAAGTGAAATCACAGGCGATTTAATTGATATTGAAGAAAATAATCAAAGAATTGATGAATACATCAAAGCTTATCGAAATCAAATCCTGACCCAAAATGAACCTCCACTCTGGAAAGCTCTAAGAGAACCTACTGATACACTAAACACAAAGGAGGTAATCAAGGAATCACTTAAAGAAACTAAACTTACCCTTGAGCGCTTTAAAATTGAAAATAAAAAGAACATAAATATCCACCTTCTCTCCTTTGGGTTAACACTGTTCTTCTTAGTATATCTCTTTTTAAGGCTAAGAAAACAAAAGTTTACGAATAAGGAGCAGGAATACCTTGCTGCTTTTTATTCCAAACCCTTTGTATTAGCCATTTACTTTAATGCCTTCTTTGTTTATCGCTTTTACCCTCAGGCGGCTACCACAATTAATGAAATCTTCATTTTAATAGCCCTTTTTACCATGGCAATTGCTCTATATCATATCCTGGATCAAACAAAATTCAGAGCCCTTCTTTATGTCATCTCTGCCTTTGTTTTCTTTTTTGCTCATAACCTTTTCTTAATTATTTCTATAGTACATCGAATTTATTACTTCTCTTTAGCTATATACCTATTTATTCTTTTTAGGTGGTTATTAAAAAGAGGCAGTCCACTTCGATTTATTGATCACCCTATTATTCCCCCTACCTTATTCCTAATCAATATTGGAATGATATTTTCTGTAGTTGCTTTACTTGCTAATCTACTTGGCTTTTATTTGCTCTCAAGAGTAATAGTTTCAGGACTAATCTACTCCCTAAGCATGGGAACTTTGCTATTTATGTTAGTCTTGATGATCCGGAATTTTGTTTCCATAATATTTTTCAGTAAAACTGGTAGAGCCCTACACATCATTAAAAATTTCCCAGACTTAATGAAGAAAAGAATTTTTGCTGTGATCAATATCTTGGCAGTAATTTATTGGTTAATTACTGTTTCCTATTCTCTTGTTCTATACGATCCCGTCATGACCATCCTTAAAGAGGCATTGGAAACCCCCATTCAAATGGGCACCGTTGAATTCAATGTGGGAAACCTAATTTCTTTTTTCGTAACCATTTGGGTAACTATCCTTTTATCCAAATTTATCCAATTCCTTCTAGCAGAGGAATTCTTAGTGGATATTCCTTTTGGAGTCCGGACTACCGTTTCTTTGGTAGCGAGTTATAGCCTTATTGCCATTGGTTTTTTATTAGCTATTGCTGCGGCAGGAATTGAGTTAGATAAATTAACAATCATTTTTGGCGCCTTGGGGGTAGGTATTGGATTCGGTTTTCAAAATATTTCGAACAATCTATTTTCAGGCATGATCCTGGCATTTGAGCGTCCCTTTCAGGTCGCTGATATAATAGAAGTGGGTGAATTAAAGGGCCGAGTAAAGAAACTTGGTTTTCGGTCAAGTGTCATCCGAACCTTTGACGGAGCCGAAGTCATTGTACCAAATGCCCATTTGGTATCCAATGAAGTAATCAATTGGACACTTTCGGATCATAGACGTAGGGTTGAGATTTTTATTGGCGTTTCTTATGGCACGGAACCTGAAAAAGTAAGAAAAACAATTACCCAAACCCTCTCCCAAGTGGAAGCAATCCTAGAAGACCCTCCCATCCGGATTTATATGGATGAATTTGGTCAAAATGCCTTAAGATTTAGAATTCGTTTTTGGGTCAGTCGATTTGAAATAGGCCTGAAAACTAAGGATGCCGTTACAGTCGCCCTTAATAAGGCATTTAAAAAGGCCGGAATTGTCATTGCTTTCCCTCAACGGGATATTCATATTCGATCAGTTAAAAAAGGTGATATTCCTGATAAAAAAATTCCCCCTGATCAAAACAATGAAAATTCTTGAAAATTTTTTCAGCTGAAAACAATTTGAAAAGTTTGATACAGCTCCCCCCTAGATTGGGCTGAATTCAATTTAATGCCATTAACACCCAAACTAATAACAGTGTTTCATGCTGATTTATGTAAACAGTACCGGCTCGGAGTCTGTACTGTTTTTTGATAAATGGGGTTATCAAAGGGAAAAATTTAAGAACAGCCTCGACAAATTATTTTTTTCATTTGGAGGGAGACTTAGAGGAGTCTCAGTTATATATAACTTTGATTAGAATACCCTTCTTTTTAAAGAGCTTTATTAAACCAATCACCCTACCCTTGACCCTAACTAACTGTACAATAACAGTTTTAGCCCGCACTTAAAATAATAGGCCAATGTTTTATATTTGACATCTGTAAACTAGAATGGACAATACATAAGGAAAAGTGGAGTTTGACCTTTCAGTTACCTAAAGTATGCAAACCACCGATAAAAAATTTGCTCTAGTTACAGGGGCAAGTAAAGGTTTAGGTAAAGAACTTACGCTTGCTTTAGCCAAAAGAAAAATAAATTTAATCACAGTAGCCCTGGAAAACGAAGGCCTGCCCTCTTTTTGCGAAGAATTAAAAAAAGAATTTGGTATAGAGGCTTATCCTTATGAAACCAACCTTGCTAATCCAAATGAAGTTTATAAGTTATCTAAATGGTTACAAATTCGCTTTCCCATTAATTTACTGATCAATAATGCAGGTATTGGAGGAACATCCTCATTTGAAAAATCGGACCCTGCTTATCTGGAAACTATCATACAACTTAATATCCGCGCATTAATCCTTTTATGCCGATTACTTTTACCAGAATTAAAAAAACATCCCAAAGCCTATATTCTCAATGTGTCCAGTATGGCTGCCTTCTGTCCTATGGGCCACAAAACAATTTATCCAGCTTCAAAAGCTTTTATCTATTCATTTTCTAGAGGCCTTGCAGAAGAACTAAAAGATACAAGCATATCAGTAAGTGTATTAACCCCTGGCCCCATGTACAAAGATTTTAAGCTTTTAGAAAGAAGAACAATACTAAGACCTTACGCGAATATGGGATTAACCTCTCCTAAACTAGTGGCAAATTTTGCCATCGAAAATTTATTTAAAAGAAAAAAAATCATAATTCCTGGAAAAATAAATCAGCTGGATCGGTTTTTAATGAAAATTTTACCGGAAGGGCTTTTGATTTCCTTCTTTTCCCGAATTATGAGAAATGAAGTGAAGGAATAGAGGATAGGAATTATTTATTAGAGAATAGAAAATAATGATTAATAATTAGGAAATAAAAGAAAACGGCTTTTTTAGGCCAACGTTTAAGTAAATATACTTTGGGTTATTTTTAAGTGTTGATAATTTCGTAATGAAGAGTTTTAAATACCCGAGGGGGCCTATATGGTTAAGTTTGTTCATGGAGAATAAGGGCCAAATGGTTGGATCACCCAATTGGTACCAAAAAAATTTCAAAAAATACGGAGATTCTTTTTCCCTACAAATTGGATTTAACGAAAAAGCAATATTTACTCAAGACGAAGAGTTCGTAGAATATATATTAAAGAAAAACCCTGCCAATTACAAAAAGTCAAAACACTCCACCCATCATTTCAGAAAATTTATGGGGCTTTCGATAATCAATACATTTGGCCAAGAATGGACAAATCATAAACGCTCAATTCAATCTTCTTTTCATTTAAATAAAATAAAATCCCTTTATGTCTCACAAAAACAAAGTATTGATGCATTTTTAAAAAATCTACCCACAGGGAGGGCGATAGATATTTATCCTTTCTTACAGCAAATGACCTTAAACGTACTAACCAATTGTCTACTTTCCACATCGCTTAAAAGCGCTAATTTATCGGTTATTAACCAACACTTAACGGAAATATTAGACTATTTGGTCATAGATATACGAACTCCCCTCACTGCCTGGTGGCGCCAAATTAATGGGCAGGAGAAAAAAATTCAATTAAAAGTCAATAAAATAAAAGACATTATTGGGGAAATCATTGACATAAGACTGAAAAATAAGGAACACCATTTTGACTTGATCGACCTTCTCCTTTCAACAAATAATACAAAAAGGGGATGGCTTTTAAATAGAGAAAAAATAATTAATGAAATTTTGGCTCTTTTATTTTTAGGATCTAAAAGTTCAGCCAATGCCCTTTCTTGGACATTGCACCTATTGGCCAGACATCCTAAGGAAACCAGAAATTTAAGAGCACGAACAAAAAATTTCACAGTGGAAGAATGTGTGCTTTCTCCTCAAATTTTAGCTACTCTGAAAGAAAGTATGAGGCTTTTTCCACCAGTGTGGATTATTGAAAGGACTGCTTTGAAAGACGACTCCTTCAAAAGTTTCTCCTTCCAAAAAGGGACATTAATTTCTCTTTTTATTTACGGTTTACACCATAATAAGAAATTATGGAAAAAACCAGAATCCTTTATTCCTGAGCGTTTTTTACAAGATCAGAATAAAGAGACCATTCGAAAGGCCTACTATCCCTTTGGGGCAGGCCCTAGAGGATGTATGGGTTATCATTTTGCCCTGTCAGAAATGGCTATTTTTCTCCATACCTTTATTCATCAATTTGATATTAAAGCGTCCTTCTTGTTTCCAGAAATGGTCCCTCAGGTTACTTTAAGACCTGACAAAGTAATATTGCATATCAAAAGAAAATGGCATGATCAACAAAAAGAACCATATTTTAATCAACTGGCCATATAAATATTCCTATTCCAAAGAGGAATATTAAATAATGACTTATATTCAAATGATAAATTATAATCTACCAAATGGTCCTAGTTTTTTCACCACTATTTTTGAAGGAAGAGAAAAACTAGAAATGTCCGAAAAATGGTTTAAAAAAGAGTTCGAAAAATTTGGAGACACCTTTAGTGTACCCCTAAATCTAACAGAGAAGGCAATTATTACTCAGGATAAAGGTTTTATTAGATATTTATTAGAAGAAAATTCCCAAAATTATGCAAAATCCAACCATACTGTTAAACATTTTGGAAAATACATTGGAAAAAACTTACTCACTTCCAATGGACATTTTTGGTTACAACAAAGACGTCTACTGCAGCCAGCTTTTCATTTAAACAACCTAAAAGGTATTTACACCAATTTACAACAAAGTATTGATAACTACCTAGACGATTTTCCCACTGGAAGGTCAATTGATATTTATCCATTTATGCATCACATGACCTTTCACCTCTTAACAAAAATTTTGTTTAACTCCCCTGTGACGGAAAAGACCTTAAAAGAAATGGACTCCAATTTTGATAAGGTACTAAAATTCATGGTGAAAGACATTCGTCAACCCTACACGGTTTGGTGGCGAAAACTACGGGGGCAATCAGGTGCTTGCCAATTAAGAGTCAAAAAAATCAGAGCTGTCCTTCAGGAAATTATTAACCAAAGGCGTTCAGAAAAAACATCTTATAATGATCTGTTGGATATAATGATTGAAGCTCCTTTTGATGAAAAGAAGCAACCCATGAATGATGAGCAAATCATTGATGAATTAATGATTTTCTTTTTTGCGGGTCACACCACCACTGCAAATGCGCTTTCCTGGACCATATACTTATTAGCGAAACACCCCAAATTTCTCTTTCATTTAAAATCGCTAACTGAAAACATTAATTTGGAGGAATGTATTCACCACCCCTATTTATTGGCTGTTCTCAAAGAAAGCCTTCGACTTTATCCTCCCATCAGAGGTGTAGACAGAGCCGCTTTGGAAGATGACTCCTACCAAGAATTTAGTTATCCCAAAGGAACTATGATCATTATTTTCCTTTATGGTTTACACCGTAACCCAAAATTCTGGAAACAGCCAAATACCTTTAACCCTAACCGGTTTTTAAAAGAAAACAATAAACAATTTCCTTTAAAAGCTTTTTTCCCTTTTGGAGGAGGGCCTAGAAGTTGTATTGGATATAATTTTGCAATGGCAGAAATGACCATTTTTTTAAAAACATTTATACATCGGTTTGGCATTAATACTACGGCTCAAATTCCAAAAATGGTCCCTCAGGTTACCATCAGACCAGACAAAATAGTATTGGATATTAACATACGACAAACTTTCGATTTTTACAACAAAACAACCATTCCGCATGTTGCATAAAAAATGACAATCCCTTGATTGGAGAAACTATTTAACCAACCAAAAATAAATTTTTATTGAAATAGTAATTAAAGAAAACCAAACTGATTAATAAGCTTTGGAACCTATATACTACATAAACATCTTTCAAAACAATAACTGATGGTCTTTATTTCTTAAAAGAAACTTTATACAGTAAACTATAGACAACCGGAACAAAAACCAAAGTAAGAATTGTAGCGAAGAGTAGCCCAAAAATAATGGCAATAGCCATAGGTTTCCACATAGGAGCACCTCCAAACCATAAAGGTAATAGCCCCATTATGGTTGTTAAGGTGGTTAAAATAATAGGTCGAAAACGGGAAAGTGCCGCTGAAATAATGGCCTGCTGTGGTTCTTTGGTTTGAAGTTCAATTTGAATAGTATCAATTAAAACAATTGCATTATTGACTACAATTCCTGATAGGGAGACTACTCCCAGGAATGTCATAAAACCAAAATAAGAGTCCATTAAAAATAATCCCCAAAACACCCCAATTAATCCTAAAATAATTGTTAGAATGATAATCAGAGTCTTACGAAAACTATTAAACTGCCAAATTAACAACATCAAAATCACAAAGCCCGCCACCGGTAATTGATCATTAATGGATTGATTGGCCTCATCAGATTTCTCGTTTTCTCCTCCAATTTCATATTTATAGCCCAGCCTCCAATCCTTCTTTTGCTCCTCCAACCAAGGGGTCATTTTTAGGATAATTTCATTAGCGGTAAAGCCCTCCTCCATATATGCGTAGACAGTAACTGTTTTTAAGCGATTTCTTCGGCGTATATTAGATGGCTCCCATTCAGTAACAATATCAGCTACTTGTTTTAAAGGAACAGCCTCCCCACTTACTTGTGCATAAATATTCAAATTCTCCAATTTGCCCAGATCCTGACGGTCTGCTTCCACATTGCGCATCACAATAGGAATCAAGAGATCTTCCTCTCGGTATTTAGAAGTTTCAAAACCCGTAAGTACAGTTTGTAGGGAAACCGCTATATCTTGACTGGTGACCCCAGCCAATCGGGCCTTTGTCTGATTTACCTTAACGGTTAATTTTTTAGTTCTTCCTCCCCAATCATCTCCAATGTTTTTTGTCCCTTTTATACTTGCTAATTGCAATTTGGCTTTTTCTACGATTTCAAACAACACATCCTTATCTTCCCCTGAAATCCGTACCTCAATAGGATATTTGGAGGCTGGCCCTGCAGTTAATAACTTTACCCTAGCCGTTAAATCAGGAAAGTACAACTGGCAAAAAGAATCAAGAGGATGCATTAAAGACGCATTTATCTTTTGGGAGGTAGTATTTAATAAAATATAACCAATCTCAGGACTCCCAGGCTCGGGATTATAACTCAAAGCGTATTTTGGAGCCATCTCTCCGATCCAGCTGCCCCAGTTTAAAACTCCTTCTCCCTTTTCAGTTGGATCCACTTGCAAATTTTCGCCTATAAAAGTTTCTATCTTCCCAATTATCTCATCGGTATAATCAATATCCGACCCCATAGGCATTTCAATATCTGCGATTACAAGATTTCGGGAGGATTCTGGAAAAAATAGCCTAGGGACAAAGCCAAAAATAAAAAGGGCAATCAAAAACATACCTAATATCCCCATTAAGAATATATAAGGACGTTCCAAATTCAATAACAAAAAACGCTTATAAATTTGCTGAAAACGATATATTTTCTCTCCCTTACCTATTCGCGTTTTCTTTATGTACCAAACACAAAAAAGGGGAGTCATGGTGAGGGAAAGCAACCATGAACTCAACAAACAAATGGAAACTACCTTAAATAAAGCCGCAGTAAATTCACCCACTGCAGATTTTGCCAAATAGATGGGTAAAAATGCGGCACAGGTAGTGAGGGAGGAAATCAGCAAGGGAATAATTAGTTCTTTGGAAGAGGCCACAGCTGCTTCCTTGATGGTTTTCCCCTTTTCCACCCTAACCAATATTGATTCCGTCATTACAATAGCATTATCCACTAGCATACCAAGGGCTATAATCAGGGCGGCCAGAGATACCTGATCTAACCAAATATCAAGCAGCCCCATAATCATTAAGGTGGATAAGATGGCCATGGGAATTAAACTGGCAATGATCATCCCGGTTCGAAAACCCAAAAAAAGCAACATAACGGCAAACACTATTGCTATGGCTTCCAACAAATTCAAGATAAAGCTATTGACAATTCCATTTACAATCCTGTGTTGGTAAGCCACCATCTCCATGTCGATTCCATAGGGATAATTTTCCTCCAATTCATCAATCATCTCTTCAATAGACTGCCCTAAGTTAATCAAGTTTCCACCTTCAGCCATTGAGATTGCTAGGGCTATTCCGGGCACTCCGTTTACCCTGAATTTGGAATCAACAGGTTCAATATATCCCCTTTTCACCTCAGCTATATCCTCCAGATAAACCAACTCACCAGATTGTGGCAGTTGAATAACCGTTCTTTTAATATCCTTTACGGATTCAAAATTACCTGTAGGTTCGAGAAAAAGCCTTTCTTCCTCAATCTTTATACTACCACCAGGATCAATTATATTCCGGGCTTCCAGTTGATCTCTCAAATTAAAAGAGGTTAAACCCAATTCGGCAAGCCTTGCATTTTCGTACTCAACGAAAATACGTTCATCCTGCACCCCAAAAAGGTCAACTTTAGCTACATCTTTTACATTTTTAAATTCATCCTTTACACGATCCGCTATTTTTTTGAGCTCCGCATATGAATATCCTTCCCCCGTCAATGCTACTATAATACCAAAAACATCTCCATATTCATCATTTACAACAGGAATAGCCCCTTCAGGTAAGTCAGGTTGAACCTTTTCGACTTTCCGTCGCAGATTATCCCAAATAGGCCTCATCACTTTATGGCTTTCCTTAATATGAACCATAATCACAGAAAGACCTGTTTTACTAATACTGTTTACATAATCCAGTTCTGGTATTTCCTGAATAACTTTTTCTATTTTATCGGTAACTAGCAGTTCCACCCTTTCAGGGCTGGCTCCAGGAAAGGACGTCACCACAAGGGCGACCCGCACCACAAAACCAGGGTCTTCGGCCCGAGGCATGGTCCGATAAGTACCAATGCCGGTAAAAAAAACCAATACCAAAATGGTAATGGTAATTCGATTTTGTTCGATTGCACTGCGGGTTATATTCATTTCCAGTTAGGAAAAGTTTCTATTTCTTATAAAAACATTTATGGTTTCTCATAATCCTTCACTAATCCAACAGCCTAACTTTTAATCCATCATTCACTTTGCTTACTCCTCCGGTAACTATAAGATCTCCTTCTACTAAACCCTCTTGAATCATCAATCCATCTGGCTTTATTTCACCCACCTTTACATATCGTTTCTCCAAGACCCCAATCTCCTGTTTCTTTGTATTTTCCTTATGAATGATATAAACAAAATTTCCTTTATTGTCTTCCCCAACTGCTGATACAGGAACCACTATTCCTTTTTCTCCACCTTCTTTTTTCAACTCCAAATACACCTCAGCAGCCATACCTGGTCTGACATATTCATCTGCATCCAAAATCACCAGGGTTACGGGATACGTAGAGGATCTTCTTTCAGCTGAAAAACCTATTTCTGTAATTCTTCCCAAGTACTTTTTAAATGGAATAGAGGCAAATTCCACCTTGACCTGGCTTCCCAATGCTACCCTGGAGATGTAAATATCCGGCACCATAAAATCCAACTCCATATCAGTACCCGAATTTAACACCACTATTACTTGCCCCACCACTACATTTTCATTGATCTCAACTCTTTTTTCTGCAATTACCCCAGAAATAGGAGTCAAAAGGCTGGTATAACTCAATTGGGCTTCAGTGAGCTCTTTTTGTTTTTTAAATGAACTGACCCTGGCTTCTGAAGACTCATATTCCGCTAAGGCTGATTCATAATCATTCAGGGAAGCATTATCATTTTCATAAAGCCTCTTGGTACGTTGAAAATTGGCTTTTGAATTCTGTCTTTGGGCCTCGGCATCTTTCATGGAAGCTGTAGCTTGCTCATATCGTAAAATAAAATCTGTAGCATCCAGTGTGGCAATTAATTCATTGGCTTTTACCCTTTGCCCTACTTTAACAGGCAACATTTCAATCGTACCTGCTACCTTAAAACTGAGGTTTATTTCCTTGCCTGCCTTAGCAACCCCAGAAAATGATTTAATTTGGGTGGGCAAAATCAATTGTACCTTCTGGTACTTCACTGGCCTTAACCATTCCTCCTCTTTCTTCTTCTTTTTACAACCTAACACCCCCGCAAGGTAGAGGAGTAGCAGCAAAGTCAATATGGACCTTCTACTTTGAGTCATCTGCAAAAAATTGGATTAATCGTTGGTTGAATCCTACTCTTTCTTCTTTTGTCATTAGTAGAGTATAAAAACCTGCAGATCGCTCTAACCGAAAAATCTCCTTATAATACCTATTTGTAGCATTTGCATAACGCTCCATTGCAGTAATGGCTTCTTGTTGGGCATCTATTAATTGTACAATGGACACTTGGCCTTGCGCATAAGAATCCTGAACTAATTCCAAATTATTTACAGCAGCCTCCTTGGCTTCTTTGGTATACTGGATATTGGTTAAGGCGGAAAGGGTATTGATTAAATTGGTTCGGATATCGGCATCAATCTGTAATTCGGCTTGTTGTTTTCTCTGATTTAATATAGATAAGCTTATCTCCGAGGCCTGCACTGTTGCATTTCTTCTTCCACCTGTAAAGATCGGAATTTCGGCAGTGGCTCCTACAAACCATATCAATTTTGCCTGAGGAACAGCAACTGGTGAAAGAATAAATTCCCCTTGTGATGAGACAAGACCACCTCTTCTATAAATATTATAATTTAAAGAGCCCAACAAAAACACAGATGGAAGAAAATAAGTTCGAATAACAAATTTCCTAAAACGCTCTACTGCAAGTATTTGTTCATGTAAGCGCTTCAACCTGGGCTGCCTGGCCATAGCTTCAAGCAATAGAAAATCACCAAATTTCCCCAAACGTTCCGGATTGGATGTAAAGCGTTTTCCCAGCTGGATGGATGAAGGGTCAAATAATTTTGGGTCGAACAAATCAACTTCTTTAGTAAAAAACGTCTCTGTTGGAGGGCGATTTAATAAGCGATTCAATTCGTATTTGGCTGACTCCAAACCCTGTCTGGCTGTCAATAGATAAGATTTTGCCTTGGCCAGCTCACCTTCCCATCGGTACAAATCGGCTTTACTAGAGTACCCAATAGAAATCCTACCTTTTGCCAATTCTAAGTTTTCCTGGGTCAACTCAAAGTTTTCCTTTTGAACGGAGGCTATGGTTTTTGCCATTAATACATCTATATAAGCCTCTGTTACAATCAAAATGTAATCCAATTGTTCTCCGGTAAGGGTCTGTCGGGAAGCTTCGCTTAAATGTTTAACGATGCGATGGGCAGCCAAAATAGCTTCATTATAGACAACTTGTTCCACCACCAACAAAAGAAACCCAATACGTTGTGGATTAGTACGTAGCGGTTGGTTGTTAGTGCCTATTAATAAATGGGGAGAAAGTAAAAATACCTGAGGATAAAAAAAGGAAGAAAAGAAATTAATAAACTTCTCGCTACGATCGACACGCTTTTTAGCAATCTGAATCTCCAGGTTTTCTTGTAGACCTTCTGATATAACCTGATATAGGTCCACTTCCCTATCGAATTTAACCTTTTCTTCATCAATAATTTCGGATTCCAATAAAAAAGACCAGGGAAGACTAAAATCAATTTGTGAGGCTGTGGCTGCATTAACTAACAATTTCTCAGAAGTACTAAGATCTACGCCTAAATTTTCGGGCAACTCTCCCTTTAGAACCGTTTGAATATTTATGGCAGTTCTTCTGCTATAACGGAGATAAAGATTTTCCGGGGCAAGGCCCAACAGGGCTCCTTCTCTCACCGCTTTTTCTCCCTCTATTGAAAAGGAAGGCAACTTCTTTGCAATAATTCCTTTATATAATTTTTTTTTCTCTTTCTCTCTAAACCCATCAATAGCCGTAATCCACACGGCATCGTAATTTTCACCTAATTGATTAATAACAGGATCGGCTAAACTGTCTGCCGGAATAAATTCGAAAGAAGTCCGATAGTCAGTAAATATTTGTTCGGCATAACGTTGAATAAAAGGAAAAGACTCTAGGGTAGATCTATCAATTATAATGGCCAAGTGTTTAAAAGGATAAGCCTTATAAAAAACTTCCAAGGAACGTCGAGGAGAAATTAAAGAAACAATGTAACTAAGGTTTTTCATGCCTGAAGTTCTCTGAGCTGTAATAGGAATCTTGGCATAATCACTTAGGAACACTTCCGTAGCAAATACCGGTTTGGAATAAGGTCCATGTTGGGCCATAAACTGAGAGGTAATCTGACCAATCCCCACTACAAGGTCTATGGTAGGGTCGGACAAATATTTATTTAACAGTACTTGAATGGAGTCTCTGGTGCAACCAGCATATGCTACCACATTAAAGTGGATATCATATTCATTTTTAAGTAATTTTTCAGTTTCCTCAATAATTGAGGATTTCATTAGCTGAAGTCGTTCTCGATCGCAATCCATGATGATTGCCACTTCAATGCGTTTTTTGAGCACATTCTGAGCAAAACAAAAACTAAAAGAACAAAAAAGCTCAATAATTAATAAAGAAATTACAGCATTCCGAAAAACTATATCAATCCACATGAGCGCTCCAAAAATTAAGATTCCAGGTTGAAAGAACCCCCATACTGTCATGCCTCAACAACAAGGCTAAAGGTGCATAGGTGTATTTCCCGTAGCTTAAACCAATTTTATCCGGAAGAAATAAAGGGCAATCCGGTGATTACCCTATTTCCAGCCATGATAAAACCGTATTTGTTGGCTAACAGAGATTTTAACTTAAATGATTAACCTTTTGGGAAGGCTTATGTTAAAGGAGAGGAGTGATAGGTTATGAAAAATTTTCAAGAAAAGTAAAAAAAGTAAAAGGGTTATCCCTGCTAACCCTCTACCTCTTGTATCCAATTAATCCCCTTTTTGAGAAGTTCAAGGGTTTTTGCTTCTTTAGAATTTGGTTGGGGGACGAAATTGTATTCCCAATTAGCTTGTGGAGGGAGACTCATTAAGATGGATTCCGTTCTTCCATTGGTATCCAATCCAAACTTTGTGCCTTTATCCCAAACCAGGTTGAATTCAGCATAACGTCCTCTGCGAAGAAATTGCCATTTTTTTTCTTCCTCTCCAAAGGGCAAAGTGTTGTTTTTTGCCATCAGATGGGTGTAAATGGGGGCAAATAAACGGCCGACATCCTGTACAAAGGCAAAGCACTCCTCTTTATTTATTTTTTCACTTTCGACAAGGTGATCGAAAAAGATCCCTCCAATACCGCGAGTCTCATTTCGATGTTTAATGAAGAAATAATCATCAGCCCATTTTTTGAACTTCGAATAATAATCAGGGTGATGTTTATCACAAACAGCTTTTAATTGTTGATGAAAATATTGAGCATCTACTTTATCAATATAATGGGGTGTCAGGTCAATGCCACCACCAAACCAATATTTTCCATTATCCATTTCAAAATAACGAACATTCATGTGAATAATGGGTACCATAGGACTTTGGGGGTGCATCACTATAGAAACGCCAGTTGCAAAAAAATTTGACTTGCTCAGCTTTAAGGCTTGAAGGATCCTTTCAGGGGTTTCCCCATGGACAGCTGAGAAATTCACCCCACCCTTTTCAATAATAGCTCCATTTCTTAAAACTCGGGTTCTTCCTCCTCCGCCTCCTTCTCTTTTCCAGAGATCTTCTTCAAATTTTCCCTGTCCATCTGTTTTCTCAATAGCTTTACAAATGTTTTCTTGCAGGCTTTTAAACCACTCTTCTATTTCTTCTTTTTTCATCATCTCTCGCTGAATTTGTCCCAAAATTATTCATTTTGGATGTAATTGAGAAGGTTTTTTAGGGATACTAGATTTT